>NZ_CDWRCL010000039.1:20751-23765 GCF_977927575.1 Frankia sp. CcCS3 | reverse complement strand
GGCCCTAGCGTCTCGGCGCACCGCGGGCACCCGTCCCGCCTCGGCCAGACCCGTCCGCCACACCGCCGCGAAGCCCCGGCCGGTCCCCGCATCGCCGTTCCGATCGCCGCCGTTCCGATCGCCGGGCCGGCCGCTACCAGTCTCGCCGCGCTCCCCGGCCCTTGCGGCCCGCGCCGTCCTCCCGCTTCTTCCGTCAGGGCCGAACTCACCGCCACCAGAATGATCATCTTTGCGGTGATCAGGGCCGTCCAAGTAGTCGGGGCCGTCGAGGTGTCCCCGGGAGTCGGGTAGCGACGCCCCGAGCGGTACCCCAAGCAGGACCACGGCGACGCTGGCGATTCCCACAGCTCGGTAACCACCGATAGCGATGACGGGGGACGCGAGCCCGGTAGCGACGAGGACAGCGGCCGAGGCGAAGGATCGCGACCGGCCAATCAGCCTGGGACAGGCGGCGACCGCGTCCAGCCGGGTCAGTTCGGTGTAGACGACAGCCTGGAGCGTGCCCGACCGTAGTGCGCTGCCCGCCCCCCAGAACACGAACCCGGCGGCAAACGCCGCAAAGCATGGCTTAAACGTCCACAGCGCGAAACCGAGTGCCGCCAGCGCCGGACCAATCATCAACAGCAGCCGTCGAGAGACCGTATCCGCCCACAGCCCGGAGGGGATCTCCAGGAGGGAGGACGTCACCGACCACACGATGAACAGCGCGGAAATCTCCGCCGGCGACAACCCGGCGTCGACGAACAACAGCGGGTACACCGGGTAGAGCAGGACGAGCTCGTCGCAGAACGCGTAGGCGTACAGCCGGCGCGCGAGCCCGGACTCAGGTGCGGATCAACATCGCCAGGCCATACTTCCCAGCCTAGCGCCGCAGCCGCGAAGTGGGCTACCCCGTTGCGTAGCCGGAGGCCGGCGAATTTGGGGGACCTGAGGACGGTCTGCGGGCCCTGGACCGTGCCTTGCTCCCCATAACGTGGCCGCCGCGCGATCAGGCGGACCCGTGTCCGGGACCCGGCCAGGTCGACGCGACGGTCAGGCGTCGAAGAGATCGCTGACGGACTCGCCGTTGTGGATGCGGCGGATGGCCTCGGCGAGTGCCGGGGCAACCGTGAGGATCTTCAGCTTCGGCACCCGGTCCCCCGCCGGAATCGGCACCGTGTTCGTGCACACGATCTCGGCGACCTCGGGCTGGTCGCCGATGCGCTTAAGCGCACCCGCCGCGAACAGCCCGTGCGTGCACGCCACCCGCACCGACCGCACGTTCAGCTCACGCAGCCGCTCGAGCAGCTCGAGCACGGTGCTGCCCTTGGCGATCTCGTCGTCGAACACGATGACGTCCCGGCCGGCCACGTCACCGATGACCGTGCTGATGCTGACCCGGTCGTCGGCGAAACGCTGCTTGGCCCCCGCCGCCACCCGCACCCCGAGCATCCGGGCGAACGCCGCCGCTTCCTTGGCGTTGCCGAGGTCCGGGGAGACCACCGTCGTGTTCGACAGCTCGTAGCGGCGGAAATGCGCGGCGAGTTCCCGCAATGCATGCAGATGATCCACCGGCACGCTGAAGAAACCGTGGACCTGCGGCGAGTGCAGGGTCATCGCGAGGACGCGGTTCGCACCCGCGGTGACGAGCAGGTCCGCGACCAGCCGCCCGCCGATCGAGATCCGCGGCGCGTCCTTCTTGTCCGAGCGGGCGTAGGCATAGTGCGGCAGCACGACCGTCGTGCGCGCCGCCGACGCCCCGCGCGCCGCGTCCAGCATCAGCAGCAGCTCGACGAGGTTCTCCTGCACCGGTGCGACCAGCGGCTGGATGAGGAACACGTCGCGTTCCCGGCAGTTCGCGGGAAGCTGGACCTCCAGGCAGTCGTTGGCGAAACGCTGCACCCGCACCCGATGCAGCGGCACGTCGAGGTGTGTGCAGATCTCCTCGGCGAGACTCGGATGGGCACTGCCGCTGAAGACGGCGATGTCTCGCACGAACCGCTCCTTGTTCCCTGTTCTCGGTGTCCCCGGGGTCTCTGTGTGTCCCCCGGGTCCCGGCGTGTCCGGTGTCCCGGTCGATGTCCGATGGACCCGCCCGTCCCGGATGGTACCGACCAGACGCCGAGTCATGCCGAGGTCCCTAGCGCCTCCCGGATCGGCACCCGAGTCCCGCCGCGCTTCACCGCATTGCCGTACACCCGCCCGGCCAGCCAGACCAGGGCCCCGATCAGCGCGAGCGTCAGCGCCATCGCGACCACCACCTGCCACCCCGCCACGCTGCCGATCCCGATCACCATCGGCATCAGGACCGGCGCGAACAGCGGAATCATCGCCAGCGCCAGGATGAGGCCGCTGTCCGGCGACCCCGGAAGCACCGAGATGCCCAGCACGTACGGGACGATGATCAATAAGATCATCGGCGCCGTGACCCCGCCGGCGTCCTCCTGCCGGGACACCAGCGCCCCGGCGGCCGCGAACAGCAGCGCATACACGGCGAACCCGAGCAGGTACCACAGCAGCGCCAGCGCGACCGATCCGATCGCGATCCCGGCCGGGATGTCGAGCTGCCCGGTCGCCAGGCCCAACGACACGCCGATCACCCCGATCAGCGTCAACTGACCGAGAGCCACGGCGCCGATCCCGATAACCTTGCCGGCCATCAGCTGCCACGGGCGCACCGTCGCCAGCAGCAGCTCCACCACCCGGCTGGTCTTCTCCTCGATCACCCCCTGCGCCACGGCCGGGCCGAAGATCAGCAGAGACAGGTAAATCAGCCCGCCGGAGAGCAGGCCGAGCAGCAGCCGGGCCCCGTCCCGTTCCGAGGCCGGCCGCAGGGCGCTGACCTGGACCGTGGCCGCGGACACGGCTCGCCCCACGACGGCCGGATCACCACCGAGCCCCACGACCTGGCGCTCGAGCGCGACCTGCCGGGCGGCGAGACTCAACACCGACGCCAGCCGGTCGCCGAGCTCCTTCTTGACGACCACCCGGTAGACGGCGTTCCCCGCCGCGCCAGAGGCCACAACCACGCGGAC
>NZ_CDWRCL010000039.1:0-20617 GCF_977927575.1 Frankia sp. CcCS3 | reverse complement strand
GAACGCGTCGACGTCACCGTCGAGCACGGCCCGCTCGCCGGCCGCCCGATCCGCCACCGCACGGACCTCGACGTCCTCGCCCAGCGACCGGGCCGCAGCCTCGACCGCCGCCGCCTGCCGGGAGTCGACCGCGGTCAACGCGATCCGGCTCGCCGACGAGCCGCCGGTCAGGGACATCAGCACCACCATGGCGCCGATCCCGAGGACGAACAGCCCCATGGTGATCTGGAAGGCCCGCGACCTGGTCCTCGTCACGATCTCCCGCCGGGCGATCAGCCGGATCACCCGGCCCGACCCCTGCGCCGCGTCATCCGGCCCCCGCACGCTCACGCCGCGTTCTCCGGGCACGCCCCACTCCCCGGCTGCTGCCCGGCCTGCACGACGACGTTACGGAACAGCTCGGTCAGCGACGGCCGGCGACGACGGAACTCCCGCACCGGGCCCGTGGCCAGCGCTGCGCGCAGCACCGCCTGATCGTCGGCACCCGCGGCGAGGCCCAGCACCGTCCGCGGCCCGTCCCGGTGACGCACGACGACCCCCGGTATCCCGTCGGCCCAGCCCGGCGGCGCCGTCGGCGCGTCCACCACCACCTGCAGATCACCGCCCGCGCGCAACTCGTCGACCGAACCGCAGGCGACTATCCGGCCCGCCCGCACGATCCCGAGCCGGTCGCACAACCGCTCGACGAGATCGAGCTGATGGCTGGAGAACATCACCGGAACCCCGGCGGCGCGACGCTCCCGCAGCACCTCGCTCATCACATCGACGGCCACCGGGTCCAATCCGGAGAACGGCTCGTCGAGTATCAGGACGACCGGATCGTGCACGAGCGCGGCGGCCAGCTGCACCCGCTGCTGGTTACCGAGGCTGAGCTTCTGCACCTCGTCGTCCAACCGGCTGGACACCCCCAGCCGCTCGGTCCACCGCGCCACTGCGCGACGGGCCGCCGCCAACCCCATTCCGTGCAGTTGCGCGAGGTAGACGAGCTGCTCACCCACCCGCATCCGCGGGTACAGGCCGCGCTCCTCCGGCATGTAGCCGATCCGGCGGCGGGTACGCAACGTCAGCGGAACGCCGTCATAACGCACGACCCCGGAATCCGCCGCGAGCACCCCGAGGGCGATACGCATCGCCGTCGTCTTCCCGGCACCGTTGCTGCCGACGAACCCGAACAGCTCGCCGGCCCGCACCTCGAACGTCATCGACTCCAACGCGACGACGTCGCCGTACCGTTTCGACACCCCGTCGATCTCGAGCCGTCCGTCGCCCACCTGCACCACCTTCTTTCCACTCCACGGCGTTCCGGGTAACGGTCAACCGTTGCCCCTGCCACGGGCTTCTCCGGCAAGGAAATTCTCTCCACCAGATGCTATTGGCGGTGGTTTTCATGATTGATTTTATGCGGTGTGACGATGTCAACACCGTTGATTATCAGGGTGCGCCCGGAGGAACGAACGGCAGGCCGGCGGGTGTGCCCTCGGCGAGCAGGCGGCGCAGGGCGCCGGTGTCGAGATGGTCGGCAACGAGGTCACCGAGGGCGTCGAGGCGGCGCTGCCGGACATCGGCGAAACGCGTGAACGCCGGGACGAACGAACGCCCCGCGGCCGTGGCCACGTCGGCGAGATAGGCGCGACGGAACGCGTCGTTCTCCAGCACTCCGTGCCAGCTCGTGCCGGCGACCGCGCCGACGCGCACCCCGTCCGCGGCGAACGGGGCGCCGTCCGGATGGTCCTCGACGGTCAGCCGCCCGTGCCGGATCTCATAGCCGGTCAGCGGCCGGCCGGCGGCATCGGTGGCCGCGCGGCGACCGAGCAGCTTCACCGGGTCGAACGTGGTGATGACCGGGAGCAGGCCGAGACCCTCGACCTCACCCGCACCCGATTCGACGTCGTCACGGATGCGACGGCCGAGCATCTGGTAGCCGCCACAGATACCCAGCACCGGGCGGGCGGCGGCGGCGCGCTCGGCGAGGGTCGCGGCGAGACCGCGGCGACGCAGCCAGCGCAGGTCCTCGACGGTGGAACGGGTGCCCGGCAGAATCACGAGGTCGGCGTCGACGAGCTCGTCCGATCGGGTGGCCAGGCGCACCGCGACCCCGGGCTCGGCGCGCAACGCGTCGATGTCGGTCACGTTCGACAGCCGGGGCAGCCGGATGACGGCGACCCGCAGCACCTCCCGCCGACCGGCGTGCGACCCGACTGCTGTCCCGGGCCCGGGGGAAGGCTCGGCATCGGGCTGGGGCTCGGCATCGGGGAAGGCGGCGAGGTCGAGGGAGTCCTCGACGTCCAGCCACAACCCCGCCTTCCGGGGGACGACGCCGTGCACCGGCCGGCCGGTGAGCCGTTCGATCTGGCGCAGCCCGGGTTCGAGCAGCCGGGCGTCGCCACGGAACCGATTGATCACCCAGCCGGCGACCAACGCCTGGTCGGCCGCATCGAGCAGGGCCAGCGTGCCGAACAGGGCGGCGAAGACCCCGCCCTTGTCGATGTCGCCGACCACTATCACCGGCAGGTTCGCGGCGCGCGCCAGGCCCATGTTGGCGATGTCGGTCGAGCGCAGGTTGATCTCCGCCGGGGAACCGGCCCCCTCGCAGATCACCGCGTCGAACCGGCCGCGCAGGTCGTCCAGGCACTCCAGGACGATCGCGGCCAGCCGTTCCTTGTACGGGCGGTAGCCGAGCGCGTCGACCTCGGCGACCGGGCGGCCCAGCACGACAAGCTGGCTGTGCCGCTGACCCCCCGGTTTGAGCAGCACCGGGTTCATCGCTGCCTCCGGTTCCACACCGGCCGCCACTGCCTGCATCGCCTGGGCCCGGCCGATCTCCGCACCGTCGGCGGTGACCGCTGAGTTCAACGCCATGTTCTGCGCCTTGAACGGGGCGACCCGCACCCCCTCCCGCGCCAGCCACCGGCAGATCCCCGCGGTCAGCACACTCTTGCCGGCGTCCGACGCGGTCCCGGCGACCAACAGTCCCCCGCTCACCGGCCGCGCTCCCTCCCCCCGAATCCAGAGCGTCCGGATCCGGTACCGAGGCCGAGGCCCACCCGCGAGGTTAGGACGGAGGCGACCAGCCGCGCCACCGGAACCGCCGCCGTCAGCGCGACACACACCACGCTCACCGCCGCGGACAACCGGGCCGCGGCAGCGACGTCCGCGCCCTGCGGCCGCCGGCCGAACCCGAGCTCCGGCCGGTGCTCGACGCGGTAGGGGTAGCGCAGCTCTCCCCCGAGCCGCAGCCCCAGCGCCCCGGCGAACGCGGCTTCCACCATCCCGGCGTTGGGGCTGGGATGCGACCGGCCGTCCCGGCGCATGACCCAGTACGCGTCGACCGCCGAACCGCCGACGACCGGGGCGCACGCGCAGGTCACCAGCGCGCACACCCGCGCCGGGAGCAGGTTCGCCAGATCGTCGAGGCGCGCCGCCGCCCAGCCGAAGCGTTCGTACCGGGGGCTGTGGTGCCCGATCATCGCGTCGAGGGTGTTGATCGCCCGGTAGGTGACCAGGCCGGGCAGTCCGGCGAGCGCCCCCCACCACAGTGGGGCGACCAGCGCGTCGGAGGTGTTCTCGGCGATGGACTCAATCGCGCCGCGGGCGATCCCGGCGGCGTCCAGCGACGCCGGGTCGCGTCCGCACAGCGCCGGGAGCCGTTCCCGGGCCGCGGCGAGATCGTCGGCGCGCAGCTCCTCGCCGAGGCGTCGGCCTTGACGGCGCAGCGAGGCGCCACCGAGGACGGTCCACGTGACCGCCGCCGTGAGCGCGACGGCGCGTTCAGCGGCGCGTTCAGCGGCGCGTTCAGCGGCGCGTTCAGCGGCGCGTTCAGCGGCGCGTTCAGCGGCGACGGCGGGCACGGCGACCGCGGCGAGCAGCACCGCGGTGTGCAGCGCTCCGGCCGCCCGGCCGTCCCGGTAGAGCCGGTTCTCCAGCCGGGACGCGGCCCGCCCGAACCCGGCGACCGGATGCAGCCGCGCCGGGTCGGCGAGCAGCCCGTCCAGCACGGCGCCGAGGACCAGACCGAGCACGCGCACCGCGCGGGAAGGGACCATGGCACGGGAAGGGACCATGGCTCAGACGCTCATCGCGTAAGCGACGACCCCGCGCCGGACGGCGTCCATCGCCGCCCGGGCGGTCCGGCGCACCCGCGCGCCGTCCGGCGCACCCGGCGCACCCGGGTCCGGCTGCACCATCGGGGCGACCTGCGCGATCTGGTCAAGGATGTCGATGAGCTGGCGCATCCACCGGACGAAGTCGCCGGCGGTCAGTTCCACGGAGCTGTCGGTCAGCACCCGTTCCAACGCGCGGCCCGCGGCCCAGTCGTGCGCGACGGCGACGAATCCGAGCTCGGGCGGGCGCAGGAACGCGAGCCGGTGGGCCTGCTCGGCCTCGGCGAGCCGCTCCGACAGCCGGACCATCTCAGCGAGGCAGTCGCGCAGCGCCGGGACGCCGGCGTCGTCGCCGCGCGGCTCGAACACCAGCGTGGACACGGCGGCGGCCAGCGCCGGCGGGGTGAGATCGTCCCAGATGCCGGCGCGCAGGCATTCGGCGACGAGCAGGTCCTGCTCCGAGTAGATGCGCGCGAGCACCCGCCCGGCGGCGGTGACGCTGTCCCCGTCCAGGTAGCCGAGGTCCTCGAGCGCGGCACGGACCCGGTCGAACGTCTTCGCGACCGTGTTCGTCCGGCCCTCCACCTTCCGCGAGATCGCGGCGGTCTCCTTGACCAGCCGGTTGACCTGCTCGGCGGAACGCAGGTGCTCCTCGCGGCGCGGGCAGTCGTGCACCGGATGGGCGCGCAGGGCCCGGCGCAGCCGGGCGAGCTCGGCGTCGTCCGCCGCGGCCGAACGGACCCTGGCCCGCCGGCCCGGAGGGGCATCGGGGTTGACGTCGGCGGCGCGCAGGGAGGAGGCCAGATCCCGGCGCGACTGCGGCGAGCGCGGGTTGAACGACCGCGGCACCCGGACCCGGCCGAGCGGTTCGACGGCGACCGGGAAGTCAGTCAGGGACAGCCTGCGGACCTGCCTGTCCGCGGTGAGCACCACCGGCCGCGGGCCGTCGGCGGCGCTCGCGGCGGCGTCGGCGTCGAGCACGACGGCGAGCCCGCTGCGCCGCCCGGCGGGCACCCGCACGATGTCCCCGGTCCGCAGCCGGGCGAGCGCCGCCGCGGATTCGGCCCGCCGGCGCGCGGAACCCTCCCGCGACAGCGCGGCCTCCCGCTCGGCGATCTCCCGGCGCAACCGGTCGTACTCGCCGATGTCACCCTTGTCGCAGCTCAACGCCTCGCGCTTCGCGTCGATCGCCTCGGTGTTGCGCTGCACCGCCCGGGCCAGGCCCACCACGGCCCGGTCGGCCTGGAACTGCGCGAACGACGACTCCAGCACGGTACGTGCCCGCTCCCGCCCGAGCCTGCCGACCAGGTTGACGGCCATGTTGTACGACGGCCGGAACGACGAGCGCAGCGGATAGGTCCGCGTGGAGGCCAGCCCCGCGAGCGCGAGCGGGTCCAGCCCCGGCTGCCACAGGACGACCGCGTGGCCCTCCACGTCGATGCCGCGCCGCCCGGCGCGGCCCGTCAGCTGGGTGTACTCCCCTGGGGTGATGTTCACGCGGCTCTCGCCGTTGAACTTCGTCAGCCGCTCCAGCACGACCGTGCGGGCGGGCATGTTGATGCCGAGTGCCAGGGTCTCCGTGGCGAAAACCACCCGGACCAGCCCCTGGACGAACAGCTCCTCGACGATCTCCTTGAAGGTTGGCAGCATGCCGGCGTGGTGGGAGGCGATGCCGCGTTCCAGCCCCTCCAGCCACGCCCAGTAGTCGAGCACGGCGAGGTCGGTCTCGGGGATCCCGGCGGTGCGTTCCCGGACCAGGGTCCGGATCCGCTGCTGCTCCGCGGGGCCGACGAGCCGCAGACCCGCACGCACGCAGGAGGTGACCGCCGCATCGCAGCCGGCCCGGCTGAACACGAAGACGATCGCGGGGAGCAGGCCGTCGCGGTCGAGCCGTTCCACGACCTCCGGCCGGCCCGGCACCCACGTCCGCCGGCGCGCGCCGGCCGCCCCCCGGCCGCGGCCGACCGTGGGATAGCCCCCCGACAGCGCCCGGCTCTCCTCGCGGGCCAGCCGCAGCAGGTCCGGGTTCACCACTCGTCCACCGACCGCCGTCGGACCACCACGGGCCGCGGGGAAGTCTGCCACGGGCGCCCGGCCGGCACCCCCATTGCGACCACGGTCGCCACCGCGACCCCTCTGGGTGTCCCGGCCCCGTTCGCCGTTACGGTTACCGCCCCGGTCCCGCCCGCGGTCCCGATCGCCGCGGTCCCGATCGCCGATGGTGGCGCGCCGGGTGCCGGCTACCTCGAATCCGGCCTCGACCCCGGCGTTCCCGGCCTCGACCCCGGCGCTCCACCTCGACCGGGCGAGATCATCGTCCAGGACGGCACGGAGTGCCGCGGGTCCGCCCGGCGGCGGGGTGCCAGGAGTGTCCTCGAGGAACAGGTCGTACAGGGTGCGGTCAGCGAGCACATGCTGCCACAGCGGAACGGGACGATGATCGCTGACGATGACCCGGGTGTGGCCGCGCACCGTGACCAGCCACTCGGCGAACTCCTCGGCGTTACTCACCGTCGCGGACAGGGAAACCAGCCGGACCTGCGCCGGCAGATGGATGATGACCTCCTCCCACACGGCGCCGCGCTGGCGGTCGGCGAGGTAATGCACCTCGTCCATGACGACGTAGCCGAGGTCGTCCAGCCGGCCGTTGTCGGCCGGGCCGGCGTAGAGCATGTTGCGCAGGACCTCGGTGGTCATCACCACGATCGGGGCGTCGCCGTTGCGGGAGGTGTCCCCGGTCAGCAGGCCGACCGAGGCGGCGCCGTAGCGGGAGACGAGATCGGCGTACTTCTGGTTCGACAGCGCCTTGATCGGCGTCGTGTAGAAGCAACGCGTCCCGGTGCGCAGGGCGAGATGGGCGGCGAACTCGCCGACGACCGTCTTACCCGCTCCCGTCGGGGCCGCGACGAGCACCCCTTCACCGGCCGCCAGCGCCGCAACCGCCTCGAACTGGAACGGGTCGAGCCCGAAGGGGAGGCCAGCGGCGAACTCCACAAGAATCTCGGGCGTGGAGGACACATCAGCCACCCTACGGGACGCGACGGCCGGCAGCCGACCGGTTTACGCCGGTCCCGACCGGCCGGGGAGGAACCGACGATCATCAGGTGATGTCGCCGTAGGCCCGTCAGGTGATGTCGCCGTGGGTGACGTCGGTACCCGAGAAGCCCGGGGCGACGGGGGCCGTCCCCGCGCCGACGGGTGTCGACGACCCGGTGCCGGCCGGGTCCGCCGTGCCGGGCGACGTGGCCGTCGCCGCGGGGCCCGCGGAGGCCGCCGAGCGGGGCGGGGCGTCGTCGAAGTCCAGCGGGGAGGTCTCGTCGTCGTCCAGGTCGGTGTACGGGGAGGTGTCCCCGCGGCGGGCCACCCGCCGGTCGTTAAGCCAGCCGATGATCAGTGCGACCTCGTAGAGGACCACCATGGGCAGGCCCAGCGCGAGCATGGTGAACGGGTCCTGGCTGGGGGTGACGATCGCAGCGAACACGAACACCAGGAAGATCTCGGCCCGCCGCCAGGACCGCAACTTGGCGGTGCTGATGATCCCGGCCAGATTCAGCATCGTGACGAGCAGCGGAACCTCGAATGACAGTCCGAAGATCAGCAGCATCGCCTGGACGTAGCTGAGGTACCGGTTGCCGTCCAGGACGCTGACCAGCCCGTTGCCGCCGAAGCCGAGCAGCAGACCCAGCCCGGTCGACAACGTCAGGTAGGCGAAGACCCCGCCGGTGGCGAACAGGGCGAGGGAGACGCCGACAAAGGTCAGCGACCAGCGCCGCTCGTGACGGTGCAGACCAGGGGTGATGAAGGACCAGAGCTGATACAGCCACACCGGCGAGGAGACCACCGCCGCGGCGATCATAGAGATCTTCAGGCGGATGGTGAACGCGTCGAGGATGCCGAAGAAGTACAGGGTGCAGTCGTCCGCTGCCAGGCCATCCGGGCTGAACCGCTTGCTCGCCGGCAGGTCGCAGTACGGCGCCTTGAGCCAGTCGAAGATGTGCGGCTCGAAGATGAAACAGACGACACCGGCGACCGCGAACGCGAGGAGCGCGATGGCGACGCGGTTGCGCAGCTCACGCAGATGCTCGGTGAGCGGCATGCGACTGTCCTCGACAGTACGCGTGCGGCGGTGGTTCACCGATGCGACGAGCCTTCGCGGCGTGGGCAACCCTGGCACGTCGGCGGCTCCTGGTCGAGAGGAAGGAGGAAGGGGCGCCGGCGGACGCCCGACAGGCCGTGGGACCGCCGTGAGGTCAGCCCCGGTCGGCGGCCGAGGCGGTGCCGTTCACGGACGCGGTGGCATTCACGGACGAGGCGGGGACCTGACCGGGCGCGGCGGCCTGCGGCTGGGCCACCGGCGGCCGGGCCTCGATCGACAACGGGGCCGGCTGCGCCGCGGGCGCGGGCTGGTCATCCTCGCGCAGGCCCTTTGTCTCGGCCTTGAAGATGCGCAGCGAACGACCGAAGGAACGCGCGGCGTCAGGAAGCTTCTTCGACCCGAACAGCACCAGAACGACGAGGGCGATGATGATGATTTCGGTGGTGCCCAGATTTGGCATGGTCGGCGTCCTCCGATGAGCGCGGTACCGGGCCCGGTCCGACGACCGGTGCGATCGATGCTACGTCCGCCAGCCTACGAGGGGATAGACGGCGTGCGGGTATCCCGGAGATGACGGATGCGCAACGAAGCCAACCTGCACGATAGCTCGTAGCACTCGGCGGGCAAAGCGTGTCCACAACGACACCAGAAACCCCAAATCATCACCGATCGCTACCTCGTCAAGCCGGAAGTCCTGGATTGTGGCAACACAAGACCATATGGCACGATCGACGTCACGCGACGGTCACTCCCGGCGGATCACACGGGGACCACGGATCCGGTCAAGCAGATCCGGTCAGGACGTGCGTTCGGCGAGCCGCGCGCTGACCTCGGCGTGGTCGAGCCGCGCCGCGAGCGCCGCGGTGTCCGAGGCCAGGGCCGAGACCCGCGCGGACAGCTCCGTCGTGGCGGCCCGCACCGCGCGCATCTTCTGCCACACCCGCCACGCACTGAGCGCCAGCAGGGCGAGCACGCCGACGATGAGGACGAGGTAGAGGAGCGCCCAGAGCACACCCATCACCCTACTCGGCGGTCGGCGTGAGCCCGTAGGCGAGCAGGGCCCGGCGGGCCAAGGCGTGCACCTCCTCGGCGAGCGCCGGCGGCTCGACCACCCGCACGTCGGCCCCGAGGCCGAGGACCAGCCGGTGCAGCCAGGAGGTCTCCCCGGCGTACAGCGTGACCTCGAGCCGTCCGCTGGGCAGCTCGCGCACCTCGGTGACCGGGTAGTAGTCGGCCACCCACCGGGCCGGGGACGCCAGCTCCAGCACGACCCGCACGTCCGCCGGGCCGGGCCGGTAGATCCCCTCCCTGGTGTCGCGGGACACCGTACCCGGCGGCGGGACCGCCGGGGCGTCGAGGATCGTCACCCCGCCCGGCCCGTCGATGCGGTCCAGCCGGAACAGCCGCACCGCCTCCGCCCGGTGGCACCATCCCTCCAGGTACCAGCGGCCGTCCTGGACCAGCACCCGCATCGGGTCGACGTCGCGCTCGGTCAGCTCGTCGCGGGACCACACCAGGTAGCGCAGATGCACCCGTCGGCGGTCCCGCAGCGCCCGCTGCACCACCGCGAGGACCTCGTCGTGGACGTCGAGGGTGACGCGTACCTGGCCGACGGCGGCGGTGCCGGCGCCTCCTCCAGCTTCTCCAGCGCCCGGTCCAGGGCCTCGCGGCCGGCGAGGCCGGGCACGTCGGCGAGCGCGCGGGCGGCGACGATCAGGGCCGTCGCCTCGTCGACCGACAGCCGCAGCGGCCGGTCGAGAGTCTGCGGATCGACGACGGTGATCTGATCACCGGAATAGCTCAGGTCGATGAGGTCCCCGGGCGCGCCGCCGGGCAGGCCGCAGACGAACAGCCGGTCGAGGTCGTCGCGCAGCTGGCGGGGGGTGACCCCGAAGGCCACCGCCGCCTCGGTCAGGGAGATCCCGGGATGCGCCCGCAACCAGGGGACGAGCGCGAGCAGCCGGCTCAGCCGGTCGGTGGCGGCGCTCACCGCGTGCCCGGAGCGAGCGCCGGACGATGAACCGGGGCGGGCACCGCACGACGGATCATCGGGCGCTCACCGGGCGTTCGTCGCGGCGCACCCCCGCAGGTGGGGACGCCACGCCGCGGGCGGCGGTGCCCGCGAGCGTGGCGGCGGTGCCCGTGATGGCCGCCCGGAGCCGACCGACCACAGCCGCGCGCAGCTCGGGTGGGTCGACGACGACGACGTCCGGACCCGATCCGACGATCCACCGGGCGAGCTGTTCGGTGTCGGCGAAGTCCATCTCCAGCAGATCCATGCCCGGCGGTGGATTCGTGTCCGGCGACGGATCGGCGTCGCCCGGCGACGGCGACGCCGCCGGGCGGGCGTACCGTCGCAGCGCGTGCGCGCTGCCCCGGCGGACCGCCAGCGTGGCGGTCCGGAAGCGGTCCGGGGGGGCCTGCGCCGAGACCATCGCCCGCAGGTCGACCCCTGGCGGGACCTGGACCGCGCCGGCCGGTCCGACCATGCGCACCGGGCCGGTGAACCGGGACAGCCGGAACACCCGGGCCGCACCACGGTGCAGGTCGTGCCCGGCGAGGTACCACCGCCCCCGCCAGGACAGCACACCCCAGGGCTCGACGTGCCGGTCGGCGGAGTCCGTCTCACCGACCTTCCGGTACGGGAAGCGGATGGTCCGACCGGCCTGGACCGCCGCGAGGCGCTGCTCGAAGGCCGGCTCGGTTGCATCGACCCGCGGTTCGAAGCCGTCGAGCACGCCGAGCCCGCCACCACATCACCGCGGCCCCGCCCGCGGCGAGCTTGCGCAGGGCGCTGGCGGCGGGCCCGACGAGCGCCGTGCTCGACCACAGCGAGCCGGCGACAGCCAAAGCCGCGGCCTCGTCCGGTTCCAGGGCGATGTCGGGCAGCGCGTAGTCGCCGCGGCGGATACGGTAGCCGATCTCGTTGCTGAACGCCGAGTCCGCGCCGGTCTCCAGGGGGATGCCGATCTCCCGCAGATACGCCTTGTCCCGCTCGAACATCCGCCGGAAGGCGTCCTGCTCTTCCTCGGTGCGCCCGGGCTCGTAGCCCTCCACCAGCTCGCCGATCTGGGACACGGTGAGGAAGCGCGATGTCGCCATCAGGCACATCGTCAGGTTGAGGAGCCGCTCCACCCGTCGCCGGGACACACCCGCAAAGGGTAGCCGCCGGAGTTCACCGGCCACGCACCACCCCGTCCCCGCCCCACCGCTGGCGCACCGGTCGCGCCCACCGGGCCACCCACGGCCGGGCCGGGTGAGGGCCGGTGGGCTACGGCTGGCCGGCGCCGGCCCCGACGCCCGACGTGGCCCCGTCGACCGCGATCAGGTCCACCACGAACACCAGAGTGTCGTCGGCGAGGATCGTCGGCGGACGTCCCCCCACCGGGCCGTACCCGAGGTCGGGCGGGATGATGATCTGGCGGCGGCCGCCGACGCGCATCCCGTCGATGCCCTGCCCGAAGCCGGCGATCGTGCCGTCCAGCGGGAAGGTCGCCGGCTGGCCCCGCGCCCAGCTGCTGTCGAACTCCTTGCCGTCGCGCCAGAGCACGCCCACGTACCGGACGGTGGCGGTGCTGGTGGCGGAGGCGACCGCGCCGTGACCGGTCACGAGATCGGTGGTGACCAGCGTGGCCGGCGCCGTCCCCCGGCCCGCCGCGGAGATCGGCTTGCGGCTCAGGTCGGTGGCACCCGCGACCGCGGGGACCCGCCCGGAGGTGCCGTCGACGGCCGTCCGGGAGGGCACCGGCGCCGCCTTGGTGCCGTCGGGGGCGTCGGAGGCGCCGCAACCGGCCAGGAGCGGGGCGAGCAGCACGGCGGGCAGCACGGCACCCGCGAGCAGGTGCCGGCGGGTGGCGGACGGCCGACGGCCGCTGCCACGCGAGCCGGAACGGGCTGACGCGAAGAGCAGGACGACGCCGGCGCGTCGCGGCACGAACATCACAGGGGCTCGAGTCCTCACATACTGGCGATGAGCTTGTCGACCCGATCGTCGACGGAACGGAACGGGTCCTTGCACAGGACCGTACGCTGAGCCTGATCATTGAGCTTCAGGTGGACCCAGTCGACCGTGAAGTCCCGGCGTTTCTCTTGGGCGCGCTTGATGAACTCGCCGCGCAGCCGGGCCCGGGTGGTCTGCGGGGGGCGTGACTTGGCCTCGAAGACGTCGAGGTCACGGGTGACGCGCTCGACCAGACCAGCCCGTTCCATCCGGTAGTACAGGCCCCGGTCACGGTGGATGTCGTGGTATTTCAGGTCGAGCTCGGCGACCCGCGGCGAGGCCAGCGACAGCCCGTGCTTGTGCCGGAACCGCTCGATGAGCACGTACTTCGTCACCCAGTCGATCTCACGGGCGACGAGCTCGAGGTCGTCGGTCTCGATCGCGAGCAGGGTGCGGCCCCACAGGTCGAGCACCCGCTTGGCGACCTCGTCCCCGCCGCGGCGCTCCACGAACTCGACCGCCTTGGAGTAGTACTCCCGCTGGATGTCCAGCGCGCTGACCTCACGCCCGTTGGCCAGCTTGATCCTGCGCTGGCAGGTCATGTCGTGGCTGACCTCGCGAATCGCCCGGATCGGGTTCTCCAGGGTCATGTCCCGCAGCATCACGCCGGCTTCGATCATGCGCAGCACCAGGTCGGTCGCCCCGAGCTTGAGCAGCATGGTCGTCTCACTCATGTTCGAGTCGCCGACGATCACGTGCAGCCGCCGGAACCGCTCGGCGTCGGCGTGCGGCTCGTCACGGGTGTTGATGATCGGCCGGGACCGGGTGGTCGCCGAGGACACCGACTCCCAGATGTGCTCGGCGCGCTGGGAGATGCAGTACACCGCGCCCCGCGGGGTCTGCAGCACCTTGCCCGCGCCGCACAGGATCTGCCGGCTGACCAGGAACGGCACCAGCACGTCCGCGAGCTTCGAGAACTCGCCGTGCCGGCCGACGAGGTAGTTCTCGTGACAGCCGTAGCTGTTGCCGGCGGAGTCGGTGTTGTTCTTGAACAGATGGATGTCGCCGGCGATGCCCTCCTCGCGCAGCCGTCGTTCGGCCTCGACAAGCAGGCCCTCGAGGATGCGTTCCCCGGCCTTGTCGTGGGTGACCAGGTCGGGCACGGAGTCGCATTCCGGGGTGGCGTACTCCGGATGGCTACCGACATCCAGGTAGAGGCGGGCGCCGTTCTTGAGGAACACGTTGCTGCTGCGTCCCCATGACACGACACGACGGAACAGGTACCGTGCCACCTCGTCCGGGGACAGCCGTCGCTGTCCCCGGAACACGCAGGTGACGCCGTACTCGTTCTCCAGTCCGAAGATGCGGCGGTCCACGTCTGCGACCCTATGCTCGAATGCCGCCTCGGCGCGCCGGGACGCTCGGGCCGGATGTCACCCTGAGGCGGATTCGCCCCTCCTGTGGACGGACGGGCCGACCGACGACCGCCAGGCCCAGCCCGACGACGAACCAGCCGGCGAGGACCAGTACCGGACGGCCACCGCCGGCACCGTCGAAGTAGGCCGTCGAGCGCAGCAGCGTGGCACCCGCCCCCGGCGGCGCGAACTGGCCGATGTCGCCCCAGGGCTGTGGCAGCATCTCCGGTGCGGAGGCCGCCGCCGACAGGGCGGCACCAGCGACCAGAACCAGCACCGCGGCGACGAGACCCGGCACGCCCGCGACCGCACCGAGTCCCAGGACCGGCCCGGCGACGGCCAGCGCCAGCAACGTCACGACCGCCATAGTCGTCAGGAACTCCCCGGGCAGGACGTCCAACGCCCCCTGCAGCGCGACGGCCCCGGCGAAGCCGGAGAGCACCGCGAGCGCGGCGAGCCCGGCGAGCCGGATCACCCGCGACCCCACCATCCGCGCCAGCAGCACGCCGGCCGCGGTGATCACCAGCGTCAACGGGAGGTAACCGGCCGCCAGCCCGCCGCCGGTCTGGTCCCGTGGCGCGTTGGCCACCACGTCGACCACCGGGATCTCCAGACCTGGCATGAACACCCGGATGCCCCGGGTCAGCGCCTCGGTGACCGCCGGGCTCGCCGCGGAGGCGACCCGCAGGGTCAGGCCGTTGCCGCCGATGACGATCGCGGCGTAGGCGTCACGCTCGCGCAGCGCACGGTCGGCGGCGGCCACCGTCGGCACCGTGCGCACCGTGAGGGCGCCCGGCTCCACCCGGCTGATCTGGTCGGCGAGCGCGGTCGCCGCGGGTGCCGGGCCCACGGTGAGGATCGGCAGGTCCCGGGGGCGCAGGCTGGTGACGGACGTTCCGTACAGCCAGACCAGGACGCCCATCAGCAGGGCCATGCCGACGGTGATGACGGCGATCCGCCGGGCACCGGGCGTGCCGAGCCCGTCGACGCCGCCGAGCCGGGCCCACGCCCGTCCGGCCGGATCAGCCGGATCGGCCGGATCGGGCAGGCCGGGCAAGCCGGGCAAGCCGGGCAGGCCGGTCTCGCCCGAGGCCAGTGGGGGCGACGGCGCCGAGTGTCCCGGCTGGGGGCGCCGTCCCGGAAGAGGATCATGTTCGCCGCCGCCACGATGCCGTCCCCCGCTCACCACAGGAGGGCTCCGACGGTCCGGTCGACGTGCGCCGGGTCCACCGCGCTCCCCCAGGTCGCCGCCACCCTCGGCAGTGGTTGCCTCACCGCGTCCTCCCTCCGTCCAGCGACACCCGCCAGGCCACTACAAGGAGTAGCGTGACGCCTTCATGCTGTCGAGGCCTGTCTGGTGGCGTGTCGCGGCCCGGCGTGTCCGGGTGAACCCGCCGGTCCGCGGCGGTTCCAGACACCAGGTGGTCGACGGACCATGGGCAGGACAGGCGGATCGGGCGGGAAGGCTCGCCGGCGGAAAGGATGGCGCCATGGCAACCGGAACGAACGACGCGACGTCCCATCGAACACGACATCACGGCGAAGACAGGGCCCGGCTGCGGGCGCAGGTCGTCCGCGGCCGCGGCGGGCTGCCGCTCACAGTCCTCGCCCCGGCCGCGGAGGACCCGCCGCGCGGCGGCATGGTCGTCGTCCAGGACGCCCGAGGCATCACGCCGTACCTGGTCTCCGTCTGCGACCGGCTCGCCGGTGCCGGCTGGCTCGCCGTGGCCCCGCACCTGTATCACCGCGACGGGCTGGACGAGGTGGACCCGGCCGACGGCTGGGCCGCGGCCACGTCGACGATGGGCACCCTGTCCGGCGCGGGCATCGACGCCGACATCGACGCGGCGCTCGGGCACCTCCTCGACGCGGGCTTCCCCGCCGAGCGGAGCGCAGTCATCGGCTTCTGCATGGGTGGCACGGTCGCGCTGCACACCGCCACCCGGCACCCCCTCGCCGCGGCGGTGTCGTTCTACGGCGGCGGGGTCAGCACACCGTACTGGCCCGGCATCCCCGCCTTGGTGGAGGCGGCACCGTCGTTGCGCGGGCCGTGGCTCGGCCTCTACGGCGAGGAAGACGCCCTGATCTCCACCGACGAGATCGCCGCCCTACGGGCCGCGGCCGCACGCTCGGGCGCCCCGACGGAGCTGGTCAGCTACGCCGGGGCCGGCCACGCCTTCCACAGCGACGACCGGGAGGCGGTCTACCGCCCGGTCGCCGCGGCCGACGCCTGGTCACGGGCACTCGCCTTCCTCGACCGGCACGTCCGCCCCCGCTGAGGCGCCCGGCCGGCCAATCGAAGATCGCCACCATCGACATCGCGAGCATCACCCGCACGGCGCCCAGAGGTCACTCCGGTCGGCTTCCGACCCGGTCCCCCGCACCGCCACCACGCTGAGTTGCGGTGCCACCGGCTCGCGACCAGTGGGCCTGGGCGCACCGCCGACCGGAGCCCGCGCACGCAGGCGGCGTGTCGGCCGCCGACCAGGGATCTCCCTTACCCGCGCAGGACGTCCACCATAGTGGAGATGGAAAGGCCGAGCAGAACGAGGGCGGCGAACTGCTGGACCCGGCGCAGCGGAGCGACCCGCAGCAGGAAGTGGCCAAAGGCGACAGCCAGCCCAGTGACGGTGCACAGGGCCAGCAACGCGCCGACGCCGACGGGAATCGGGCGGTGGTAGCGGGCCGCGAGGGTGGCGGTGAGAATTTGGGTGAGATCACCGAACTCGGCGACGAGGACAACACCGAACGCCTCGGCCCATACGCGTCTCGCGGCGGGTCCCTCGACGCCGGCGGCCTTGTGCCCCTCCAGTTCGGCGGGGTCGGCGGGGTGGGAACGCAGGAGGAGGACCGCACCGACGAAGAACAGCGCCCCGGCGACCAACTCGACAGCCCTTCGGGGCAGCGCCGCGACCAAGCCGCCGACGGCGGTGGCGACGCCGACGTGCACTGCGAACGCTGCCCAAATCCCAGCGAGAACCGGCAGCGGCCGGTAGCGGGCACCCAGAACGAGTGCCGCCACGAACGTCTTGTCCGGCAGCTCGGCCGGGAAGACCACAGCGAAGGCGGTCGCTGCAATGATGATATTGTCCACGGCGAGCCCCCGCCGGCCCGGGGCCAGCCCACCCCGGCAGGGCGGCGTGTGATGAGCCCCTTCGAAGGCTCCTGCCTGGTCGAACGGCACCCTACCCGGCCCGCGGACTTCACGAACCGCGAAACACGCCCCCGCGGGGACGCGGCAGCACAAGAACCGTTTGCCAGCTAGGGCTGACAATCTTGGTTCGGGGTCCCGAAATCACCATCCGTCCGGTCGCTACGCGGCTGCGGTGATCCGGTACACCTCGCGACGACCGGCGGGCGGACGGCCCGGAGACCCATCAGCGATCATGTCTGGCAGGACCGCCGGGCCCAGGCGGCGAACATCGCCGCGCTGATGAGGAGGTTGTTCTCGTCGCGGCTGAGGGACCACCACTGGTCCACCTCGTCCCGGGTCAGCAGTCCGGCTTCAATGAAGCTCTCCTGGAACCGCTCCACGAGGAGCTGCCAGGCGAGCCACGACTCGCCGGTGCCGCGGGACTGAACGCCGTGGTACTGCGCGGACTCGTCGGTGAGGTCCAGGCTGAGCACATCGCCGAGGAGTCGGCGGCCATAGGTCGCGTCAAACCCGCCACCCTCGCCTATGAGCCCTTGCAGCGCGCGGACCATGGCGGTGTGTATCGGCGCCTCCGGGACGACCAGGTCGGCGCAGGTCCAATCGACCTCCTCGATCAGAAGCCAGCCGCCTGGTGCGACCGCCGCCGCGAGCCGTTGGAGCGCACGCCGATGGGGGTGGAGGTGTGCGATCAGGAGCCGGGCGTGGACCAGGTCGAACCGCGCGTGCGGAAGATCGTCGACCATCACGTCCATGCGCCGGACCTCGACCGGCTCCGGTAGCCGGTCGAGGAAGCGGATGTCGCGGTCCACCGCGAGGACGTGCCCCGCGGGGCCGACGACCTCGGCCAGGGCCCGGGCGACCGAGCCGGTGCCCGCGCCGACCTCGAGGCAGTGATGCCCAGCGCCGATACCCAGGGCCGCCACGAGCCGCATGGTGCCCGGGTCCCACAGCTGCGCCATCGCTTCGAGGCGGGTGCGCTCGTCCGGATGCCCCTGGTCCAACACGTAGGTGGACAAATCAGTGCCCCCATGGTCGCATATGGCGTCGATCGACGTCCGCTGGGACTCCGACACGGATTATTCCTCGCCTCGCCGGGTGTTTACACCGGCGATCCGTTTCTCCTATCGAGTCATAGACGACCTTGCGGCGCACGGGGCGTTTATGTGAGCATTCCATCGACATCGCGACCGAATCGGTTCGAAGAATGTTCATCTCGTGGTAGTCGGCAGAGGCTGTCATCAACGGCACTGTAATCAACGGAACTCCAGCGAGATGATTTTGTGGCACCCGTGCCGAGAGAGGGGCGTGGACGTGTCCACTGCGCCGCAGGTTGTCTTCGACGCCTTTCACCCCATGCACCGATCCAACCCCTACCCGCGGTACGCGGCCGTCCGCGATTTCGCCGCACTGTACCCGATCAGTCCGGGTATTCTCATGGCGACACGCTACGAGGAGTGCTCGGCGGTTTTCACGGACGCGCTGTGGGGCCACGGCTACGAGGAGGGCATCAACCCCTTCCGTCCAGGAGTGGCTCCCGACGACGTGCCGGGGTCGATGCTGCGGATGGACCCGCCGGACCACACTCGGCTACGCGGGCTGGTCAAACGGGCGTTCGTCCCGCGCAGCACCGAGGGGCTCCGGCAGCGGATCGAAGATCTCGTCAACGCGCTGCTCGACGCGGCGATCGAGGCCGGCGAGGTTGACCTGATGGAGGCGTTCGCGCAGCCACTGCCGCTCACCCTCATCGGCGACATGTTTGGCATCCCGCCCGAGGACTACCCCGCGGTCCAGAAGTGGTCGCTGGAGATCGTCCGCGGCACGGATCCGGACGTCCTGCAGTCGCCCGAGAGCCTGGCGCGCAGGCCGGAGGCCATGCGGGAGTTCGAGGCGTACTTCGCGGCGCTACTCGCGCAGCGGCGCGAGGATCCTCGCGACGACATGCTGAGCGGGATGTGCGCGGCCGAGGACCGCGGCGAGCTGAGCGGCCGGGAGGCACTCGGGCTGTCCGTGGGGTTGCTGATCGGGGGATACGAGACCGTCTCCGACCTGATCGGCAAGGGTGTCGTGGCCATGGTGCGCAACCCCGACCAGATCGCGCTCTGGCTTGCCGATCCCGATCTCGCGGCGCCCGCCGTTGACGAGTTGCTCCGCTACGAGCCGCCCGTGCAGTTCACCCACCGGGTCGCGTTGGCGGAACGGGAGCTGGCCGGGCATACGTTCGCGCGGGGGGACGGCATCGTCATCCTGACCGCCGCCGCCAACCGCGACCCCGCCGTGTACACCGATCCGGAGCGTCTGGACATCACCCGGTTCGCCGGCCGCACCCCCGCGCCGCGCCACCTCTCGTTCAGCGAGGGGCTCCACTACTGCCTCGGCGCGCATCTCGGCCGGCTGGAGACTCAGATCGCCGTGGACACCCTCCTGCGCCGCGCCCCCGGGCTGTCACTGACCGATGAACCCGTCTGGCGCAACACGGTCGCCATCCACGGGCTGGACACCCTTCCGGTCCGCCTTCGGGATTGACCGACCGCCCACGACGCCCGGCCCACCGCATTCCAGGGAGACCAATGAGCGTGAACGAAACGGGTGCCGAACCGGACGTCACCGCCCCTCGCGCCGGCGTACCGCGGGTCGTCTTCGATGCGTTCGATCCCGAGCACTGGCCCAACCCTTATCCCCGGTACGCCGCAGCCCGCGAGGCCGAACCGCTTTTTCCCACTCCGCTGGGCGTACACCTGGTGACCCGCTACCAGGGCTGCGCGACCGTTCTCCAGGACAACACCTGGAGTCACGCCCACGAGGCCGAATTGTTCCATCCCGGCGTCGACACCCTTGACTTGCCGACCTCGTTCCTCTGGATGGACCCGCCCGACCACACCCGGCTGCGCGGGCTGGTCAGCAAGGCGTTCACCCCGCGCACGGTGGCCAACCTGCGGCCCCGCATCGAGCAACTCGTCACGGACCTGTTCGACGCGATCGTCGAGGCCCGCGAGGTCGACGTGATTACCGCGTTGGCCTACCCGTTGCCGCTCACCATCATCGCCGAGCTGCTCGGCGCGCCGGCCGAGGACCATCCGGACCTTCAGCGATGGTCGGGGGCGCTCGCCCGCGGGTTCGACCCCGACCCGCTCCTCTTGCCCGAGGAACGTGACGCACGCTCCCAGGCCGCCCGCGACTTCGTGGCCTACTTCCGTGCCCTCATCACCCGGCGTCGCGCCGAACCGGCCGATGACCTGATCAGCGAGCTCGCCGCCGTCGAGGAGCAGGGCGACGTCCTGACCGAGAACGAGATGCTCGCGACCTGCGTCACGCTGCTGGTAGCCGGGCACGAGACAAGTGTCAACCTGGTCGCCAACGGCATCCTGGCGTTGATCCGCCACCCCGACCAGTACGCCTTGCTCCGATCCACCCCGCGGCTGGCAGAGCCCGCCGTCGAGGAGATGCTGCGTTACGACTCGCCGGTGCACATGACCACCCGCCTCGCCCACCAGCGGACGGAACTCGCCGGGCACACGTTCCAGGCCGGTGACGGCGTCGTGTTGCTCTTCGGCTCGGCCAACCGGGATCCGGCGGCGTTCCCTGACGCCGAGCGGTTCGACATCACCCGGTACGCGGGCCAGACGCCCGCGAAGCGTCATCTCACGTTCAGCCTCGGCATCCACTACTGCCTCGGCGCGCCGCTCGCCCGCCTGGAGATGGAGATGGTGCTGCACGAGCTCATCCGGAGAGGGATCACGATGACGCCGCTCACGGACGACCTCGCCTACCGTAGGAACCTCGTCCTGCGCGGCATCGCCAGCTTCCCGGTCCGCTTCGAACAGCACGCCGGTGTCCTCGGTCAGGTGCCGACGTAGGCCACGAGGTGCTCGCCGGTGAGGGTGAAGCGGATCTGGATCTGGATCTGTCGCTGAT
>NZ_CDWRCL010000038.1:0-23847 GCF_977927575.1 Frankia sp. CcCS3 | reverse complement strand
GGCCCTAGCCCGCGTCTTCGGCCCGGAACATCGTCGCGTGGCCGTCGAGGTCAGGCGCCGGGGTGCGTCCGAGGTGTGGAATGCGCTCCGGGCGGCGCACCCGAGTGTCGATCCGGTTCGGGACCTGGACGCGGCATGGCGCGCCGGCGCCCGGCTGGTCTGTCCCCAGGACGCCGAGTGGCCCCTCGAACTGGATGCCCTGGACCGTTTTCGGGACGAGGGAGACGGTTCGATGATCGGCACTCCACTGGCTTTGTGGGTCCGTGGTCCGGTCAACCTGAGCGAGCTCCCACCCCGGGCGGTCACTGTCGTGGGCTGCCGGACCGCGACCAGCTACGGGCTGCACCTCGCCGGAGAGATCGCGTTTGCGATGGCGGAACAGGGATGGGCCGTGGTGTCGGGAGCCGCGTTCGGCATTGACGCAGCAGCACACCGGGGGGCGTTGGCCGCAGCCGGATCGACGGTGGCGGTGCTCGCCGGGGGGTGTCGACGTTCCCTACCCGACTGCCCATGTGGAACTGCTGGAGGAGATCGCCCGTACCGGGGCGGTAGTCAGCGAGGTGTCGCCGGGCACGCCTCCGTACCGACGCCGATTCCTCACCCGTAATCGCATCATCGCGGCTCTGTCCCGGGGGACGGTCCTGGTCGAGGCGGGCCACCGTAGCGGCGCGCTGAACACGGTCGCCCACACCTGTAGGCTCGGTCGTCCCGTCATGGTCGTTCCGGGACCGGTGACCAGCGCCATGAGCGCAGGCTGTCACCGGCTGCTCCGGGACTTCCGTGAACAGACGGTCCTGGTCACCGGAGCCGAGGACATCAGGGAGGAAATCGCGAGTATCGGATCGTTCGCACAGCGGCCGGCGAGCGGGGATGGCCCGCGGGACGGGTTGTCCGAGGCGGTGCGCGAGCTTCTCGACGCGATGCCGGCCCGCGCTGCCGTCGGGGTGGCTGTGCTGGCGCGCCGCACCGGCCTGCGCCCCGAGGCGGTGCTGGCGATGCTGGGCCCACTCGCGGTGGAGGGGCTGGTCGAGAACGTGGCGGGCGGTTACCGCCTCACGAATCTGGGCCGAGCGCCGTCGAACCCGTCCCATCCCGCCACGTCCGGCAGGCGGTCCGGTACCCGACCGGGTGCCGCCCACGGCGGGGCCGATCGTTCCCCGACGCGCAGTACCGCGGATCCGGGACTCGACGGCGAAAACCCCGATGGGGAGACCTGAGGCAGCTTGGGTGCAATGTCCTCGGGTGCAATGTCGCGGACGCCGCGGCGTCTTGACGAGAACCGCCGATGCCGCCACGGTCGTCGCATGGCCCTGCGAGGCGAGAGCACCGAGGAGCCCGCCGACGGTCGGCTTCCGCCGCGGCAGCACCCCCGATCGACGCGTGGATCAGACGCCCGGCCAGGCGAGATAGACGCCCGGCCAGGCGAGATAGTCGAGACACCCGAGTCCGGCTGGGAGACGGCGGTCGCGGGTTTTCTCCGCCATCTCACCGCGGAGCTGGACCGATCTCCTGAGACCGTGCGTGCCTACACCGCCGACCTCGCTAACCTGCGCGCTCACGCGGAGCGGATGGGCTGTTCGGTCCTCGCCGACCTCGATCTGGCGCTTCTGCGGAGCTGGCTCGCCTCGATGCGCGCCGCGGGGCGGCGCCGGCAAGCCTGGCCCGGCGCGCCTCGATGGCCCGGGTCTTCTCCTCCTATGCGGCGCGCCGTGGCTTCCTCGACACCGACGTCGCCGCACGGCTCGTAGGTAACCGTACGGTCAGAAGGGTGCCTGAGGTGCTCACCGCCGCGGCCGCGCGTCAGCTCCTTGAGAACCCTTCGCCTGATGTGTCGCCCCCGGGCACGTCGCAGCCGTCCGGGCTGCCGGACTCGACGGCAGACTCCGAGCGGGCCGTACGGCGGGCGGTGGAGCTGCGGGACGCACTCGTTCTCGAGCTCCTGTACGGCAGCGGAATCCGGGTGTCCGAGCTGTGCGGTCTTGACCTGGGGCACATTGATGACGACCGGCGGTTGCTGCGGGTCCTCGGTAAGGGTGGCAAAGAGCGCAGCGTGCCGTTCAGTGTGCCGGCGGTGGCCTCCCTGCGGTCCTGGCGATCAACGGGACGGCCGCGGCTGATGACCGCCCGTAGCGGGCGTGCGCTGCTCCTCGGCCTGCGCGGAGGTCGCCTCGACCCGCGCACGGTACGGCGGATTCTGACGACGAGGGTGGCGGCCGGTGTTGCTCCGGCCGGTCTGACTCCGCATGGTCTGCGACATTCGGCGGCGACGCACATGCTGGAAGGCGGGGCCGATTTGCGCTCCGTCCAGGAGTTTCTCGGCCATGCAAGTCTCGCGACCACGCAGATCTATACCCACGTGACGCCGGAACGGTTGCGCGCGGCCTTTGAGCAGGCTCATCCCCGGGCTTGAGAGAAGGCCGGGGACCCAGGGGAGCGATCTGCTAGGGGGAGGAGGGGCAGGAGGCGGGGCGGAGTTCTGCGGAAGAACAGCAGAGGATTGAGGTAGTCCGTCCGGCGCAGAAGCCCCCAGTGCAGGCATGCGGCCACCGGACAGCCTGGATGGCCATCGCTCATCCAGCCGAGCAGGTCCCCGGCTCGGACCGCGGTTCCGGGGCTGATCGCCGGCGTCAGTGGTTCGTAGGTCGTGCGGAGGTCGCCATGCGTGACGGTGACGATGCCGCGGTTCGCCACGGACCCGGCGAAACTCACCACCCCGTCGGCTGCGGCGAGAACCGGGGCGGCCGGAGAGGCTTTGAGGTCGATTCCGCGATGACCCGGTCCGTAGGGCGAAAGCGGGCGTTCGAAACCGCGGCTCACCGTGACGGCCCCCGACAACGGCCATCGCAGAGCCCGGACCCTGCCGCCGTGGGCCGGCGGTGCCGCGGAGTTCTCCGGTCTGACGTCGCCGGGTGGCGGGTCCGGGTGCTCGTCCCCTTCTCCGCCGCCCGGCGGGCCGGCGGCCGGCGGGGTCACGGCCGGCCGCGTTCGTTCCCCGGCTCGGCGGTCCGCCGGCCGGGGAGATCGTGAGGCGGAGGGAGGCCGGACGGTGGGAGTCGCCGGTCGTCGAGGTGACGAGGTTGCCTTCGGCGAGGGGCGCGAGGCGAGGGGGCCGGATGCGCCGCCGGCGTCGACCGCGCTGTGGACGGAGCAGGTGTCGTCGAGGGTTCCGCCGACGTGCCGGGGGTGAGCCTGAGAGGAGGTGGGACCGGGGTCCTCACCACGGCCCGAACCTGGCTGACCCCCAGGGCCTGCTCGATGACGTCGTGGCGGGGCGCGGTACCGAACCCGTCACCGGGGCCGAGCCCACCGGCGGAGTCGGTCGCACCGGACGGGGCGGACCGCCCGGGCTCGGACAAGGGCTCGGACAAGGCGGTGGTGCTCCGTTGCGGATCACGTGCGGCCAGGACGAGGCGTGGCCCGTCGGCGTGCGGCTTGATCGGCATCGTAGTGGGCCGTCCCAGGGCGATCAGGATGGCGACCGCCGGGATGACGAGCCAGAGCGGGTCGAAGCGTGGCAAAGGGGGCATGACGGTGACACCTCCGGGTCCGGGGGAGGCGCGGCGGCCGGACCCGGTCCAGGTCCGCTCGTCCGGCCGCCGCTGTGCCGATCCGAGGGGGGGAGCGGACCGGCCTCGTCCACGGTGCGGCGTTTTGATGCCGTTGGGTAGACCGGCCGTGTGATCTGTGGATAACTCCCGCCGCATGCTGTCGGTGCCCGCGCTCTGTGGACATCGCCGGCCGGTCCGTTGATCCGATCCGATGTGGTCGCCCGATGGATCCTCGTACCCGGCAGGTATCATCGCTCGCAGGGTCCGTCCACCGGGCCCAGTTCGCACGCCCACTTCCGATGATCCGGATCGGATCATCGGAAGGGTCTCCTCGGTCCGCCGCACAGCGACGGCCACGACCAATCGGGCGTCAGGGGCTGCCGTCGTCAGATGGCGCCGTCACAACCGAGGCGTCCCGGCCCAGGCCGGGCGGGAAGGAGCGACGTCCGATGGCCGTCGTCACCATGAAGCAGCTGCTGGAGAGCGGTGTGCACTTCGGGCACCAGACCAAGCGCTGGAATCCGAAGATGAAGCGGTACATCTTCACCGAACGTAACGGCATTTACATCATCGACCTGCAGCAGACGCTGTCCTACATCGACCGCGCCTACGACTTCGTCAAGGAGACCGTGGCGCACGGTGGGACGGTCCTGTTCATCGGGACGAAGAAGCAGGCCCAGGAGGCAATCGAGGAACATGCGGCCCGGGTCGGGATGCCGTACGTCAAGGAGCGGTGGCTCGGTGGCATGCTGACCAACTTCTCCACGGTCTACAAGCGTCTTCAGCGGCTCAAGGAGCTCGAGGAGATCGAGGTGACCGGCGGCACCGAGGTGCGCACGAAGAAGGAACAGCTCGTGCTGACCCGGGAGAAGGTCAAGCTCGAGCGCACCCTCGGCGGTATCCGCGACATGAGCCGGGTGCCGAGCGCGGTGTGGGTCGTCGACACGAAGAAGGAGCACATCGCCGTCGGTGAGGCCCGCAAGCTCGGCATTCCCGTCGTGGCGATTCTCGACACGAACTGCGACCCGGACGAGGTCGATTATCCGATCCCCGGCAACGACGACGCGATCCGCAGCGCTGCGCTGCTCACCCGGGTGGTCGCCGATGCGGTCGCGGACGGTCTGATGGCCCGTGCGGGCGCCTCGAGCTCTGCCGATGCCAAGCCCGAGCAGTCTGCGGGTGAGGAGCCGCTCGCCGAGTGGGAGCAGGCACTGCTGCGTGGTGAGGCACCTGTCGAGGCCCCGGGTGCGGTGGAGCCGGCGACGGCGGGGCCCGCGGACGGGACACGACCGGACGCCGCGGTCGGCACCACGGTCTGACCCGCTACCGCGTCTCATTCGCCCGCGGTGATGGCGATCGACCAGCGGTGACATCGTGTGAGGAGGACGGTGGTTCCCCGAGCCGGGTCGGGGACCACCGCTCCCGAATGTCAGGCCTGGTTCCGGTGGTCGGACCCGGGCCGCTCGGGTGGGCGCTCCCGCGACGCCCGAAGGGCACCGCGGGGCCGGGACCGGTAGAACTACGACAGCATCCAGACCCACACCGACGAGAAGAGCACCATGGCAGAGATTTCAGTCGCTGACATCCGGAAGCTCCGGGAGCTCACCGGCGCTGGGATGGGCGACGTCAAGAAGGCGCTGGTCGACAACGCCGGGGACTTCGAGAAGGCCAAGTCCTGGCTGCGGGAGAAGGGCAAGGCACAGGTCGCCAAGCGTGCGGCACGCAGCGCCGCCAACGGCCTGGTCGAGTCCTACCTGCACCGGACCGACCCGCAGCTCCCGCCTACCCTCGGCGTGCTCGTCGAGCTTCGCTGCGAGACGGACTTCGTGGCCAAGACCGAGGACTTCAAGCAACTCGCCCGCGATCTCGCGCAGCACATCGCCGCGGCGGACCCGCTGTATGTCACCGCCGAGCAGATCCCGAACGAGGTCCTCGAGGCGGAGCGAAAGATCTACGAGGCCGCGGCCCGCGAGGAGGGCAAGCCCGAGCAGGCGATCGCGAAGATTGTTGAAGGACGTGTCAACGGGTATGTGAAGAGTAGCGTGCTGCTTGACCAGCCATGGGTGAAGGACGGCAAGGTGACCATCCGAGCTCTGCTTGACCAGGCCGGCGCGTCGCTGGGTGAGAAGATCGAGGTCGGTCGGTTCTCCCGGTTCAACATCCGCCAGGCCTGAGCGTCGTCGGATCGCCGGCTCCCTGATCGGGCGGCCGGCGGCTCCGAGGCTTCTCGGTGGGTGCGGTGGTCCGGCACGCCACCGGGATCGGGATGGCCACGCCTCGAGATGACAAGGTGATGCTTCCCGGCCCGGTCGGCGTGCCGTGTCGGCCCAGGTCAGCGGGGACGCCGTGGTAAGGCACACTGCATGCGGCGGCTGTGCGATCTCGGTCAGGCGAATCCGGGACCGGGCGGGACGGCTTCGCCCCTGGGACGACGAACTCGGCTGCGCTCGGCCGAACTGCGATGATAACAGGACCGGCGCCCGGTGGACGCCGGCGGACCAGGAACAGACGGAAGGAAATGCGGTGATCGACGACACGCTTCTCGAGGCCGAGGAGAAGATGGAGAAGGCGGTCTCGGTCGCCAAGGAGGACTTCGCGAACATCCGCACGGGGCGTATCACTCCCGCGGTCTTCTCCAAGATCCTGGTGGATTACTACGGCGCTCCGACACCGGTGCAGCAGCTCGCGTCGTTCCACATCCCGGAGCCGCGTATGGTGATCATCACGCCTTACGACAAGTCGTCTCTGGGGGCGATCGAGAAGGCTGTGCGCGATTCCGATCTCGGGGTCAACCCGAGCAACGACGGCACCATCATCCGGTGTGTTTTTCCGGAGCTGTCCGAGCAACGGCGTCGCGATCTTGTCAAGGTAGCTCGGACCAAGGCAGAGGAAGCCCGGGTGAGCATCCGCAACGTCCGACGTCACGCCAAGGACACGATCGATCGGATCGTGCGGGACGGCGATGCCGGCGAGGACGAGGGCCGGCGGGGTGAGAAGGATCTCGACGAGGCAACCCACCGATACGTCGGGCAGGTGGATGAACTTCTTCGGCTCAAGGAATCGGATCTTCTCTCGGTTTGATCATTCCTGCGTCCGTTCTCGATGCCGGCCGCCTGCTCCGATGTTCGATTCCCATGGTCTCGGAATCGTCTGGACGGTCCCCGGATCCGCGCATGACGCGTGCGCGATGCGGCGGTCGCTGCCCACGGCCGGGCGGCCATGACGACTGTCGACGGCCGCGCGGTGGCTGAGTCCGGGCCGTCCGGGTCATCCGCGCCGCCGGGATCCTCGCATGGGCCCGGTAATCCGCTTGAGTCCGGTAATCCCCGCGGGCCCGGTAATCACGGTCGGCCCGCCGGGATGGTGCCCCGGCCCTCACGTGCCGGCCGCAACCTGCCGGCCGCCATCGGTGTCGGCATCCTTCTCGGTGCCGTCATCCTCGTTCCGCTGTTCACCCTGCGGGTAATCTTTGTCGGGGTGATCAGTGTCGCGATGGCCCTGGGCACCCACGAGGTGGTCCGCGCGATCCGACTGACGCAGGTACGGGTTCCCCTGCTTCCCCTGGTTGCCGGGGCGGCGGCCATGCCGGTCGTCGCGTACGTCGATGGGACCACCGGCCTGCTGCTGACTCTCGCCGGCACCATCGGCGTGGCGGCGCTGGTCCGTGCTTTCGGGCCGTCCACGGGTCTGCTCCGCGACGTCGCCGGCGCCGCCTTCGTGGCCGGCTACATCGGCTTTCCGGCTGGCTTCGCCGCGCTGCTCACCGAACCCTCCGATGGTCGCTGGCGAGTCGTCGCCTTTCTGGGAACGGTGGTGGCCAGCGACGTCGGTGGTTACACGGCCGGTGTCCTCTCCGGCGGTCGGCACAAGATGGCCCCTACCGTCTCCCCGGGGAAGTCGTGGGAGGGATTCGTCGGTTCGGCGGTGACCTGTGTGATCGTCGCCGGGATCGTGCTGGCCTGGCCGCTGGGGGCCGAGGCCTGGCAGGGCGTTCTGCTCGGGCTGGCGGTCGCGTGTACCGCGACGATCGGCGACCTGGGTGAGTCCCTGCTCAAGCGCGACATCGGCATCAAGGACATGAGCAGTCTGCTGCCCGGCCATGGTGGCCTGATGGACCGCTTGGACTCGTTGTTGTGCACCGCCCCGGTCGCCTGGCTTCTGATCACTTCCTTCCTGAACTGATCGGAACCGGGTTCAGCCGACCGGTCTCGCCTCTCGTGGGTCCCTTCGGACAGATCCGTGCATTCGTCTCGGTCGCGGTCACCTGGCAGACTGGATCCGCGATGACTGCCACGACCGCCGAATCCGGACGTCCGGACCAGCCCTCACCTGCCGAGGCGGGCTGGCCCGTGCGGCTGACGCTCACCCGGCGAGCGGGCCGAGTGCCGCGCCACCTCGCCGACCTGACCCGTCAGGAACGACGTGACGTCGCGGTGTCGCTGGGGCAGCCGGCCTTCCGCGCCGATCAGGTGGCCCGGCACTATTATGCCCGGTTGATCGCCGCCGATGAGCCCGAGGCGATGACCGACCTGCCGGAGCGGGACCGTCAGCCGCTCCTCGACGCCCTGCTGCCGAGGCTGCTCGTCCCGGTGCGGACGCTGAGCTGCGATGACGGTCTGACCCGCAAGACGGCGTGGCGGACCGTGGACGGCGCATCTCTCGAGTCTGTGATCATGAGATATCCGGATCGCGCGACGGTCTGTGTGTCGAGCCAGGCGGGCTGCGGCATGGGCTGCCCGTTCTGCGCCACCGGTCAGGGCGGGCTGACCCGCAACCTGTCGACCGCGGAGATCGTCGAACAGGTCGTGCACGCCGCCCGGGTTCTTCAGCGCCGTGAGCTCGCGGGCGGCGCGACCAGGTTGTCGAACGTGGTCTTCATGGGGATGGGCGAGCCGCTGGCGAACTACGCCGCGGTGATTGTCGCGCTACGCCGCCTCACCGCTCACCCCCCCGACGGGCTGGGCCTGTCGGCGCGCGGCCTGACGGTCAGCACTGTCGGCCTCGTTCCGGCGATCCGTCGCCTCGCCGGAGAGGGCCTGCCGGTGACTCTGGCGGTGTCCCTGCACGCCCCGGACGACGTTCTGCGGAACGAACTCGTCCCCATCAACACCCGTTGGCCGGTGGCCGAGGTGCTCGCGGCCGCCTGGGAGTACGCCGAGGTGACCGGCAGACGGGTAAGCGTCGAGTACGCGCTGATCGATGGGGTCAACGATGACGTGGAACGCGCCGACGCCCTCGCGGACCTGCTCGTAGGCCGGCTCGCGCATGTGAACCTCATTCCGTTGAATCCAACCGGTGGATCCTCATGGCGCGCCAGCGTCCCGGCCGGCCAGCGCGCGTTCGCCCGCCGGCTCCGTGACCGCGGCATCGTGACGACGGTGCGCGACACCCGGGGCCGGGAGATCGTGGCAGCCTGCGGACAGCTTGCGGCCGAGCCGGCCGGGAAGCCGGAGCGGACGGACCAGCCGGAGCAGGTCGGATCCGACCGTCCCGCCGAGTTCGGTGGCGCGGGGAGCGCAACGTCTGACGGTGACCGTGTCCTTCGGTAGTCCGACGAGCCGACGCCGGGGGGCCTCCCGCCCGGATATCCGGGCGACGAACACCGTATGGCTGCCGATCACGGCCGCTGCCGGGGTGTTGCTGCTGCTCCTGTGGTACGCGATGTCCCAGGAGCCGGGGCCGGCGAAGACCTCGGCGACCCAGGCCGCTCTCGGGGCGTCCGGCGGCCGTGCCGCCGGTGCCGCCGTGGCGTCGGCCATACCGTTGCCCACGGTCCCACCACCCCCCGAGAGCGGCTGCGTCACCGGGAAGACCCTGCCGTCCGGGATCGGTACCCGCACGCTGCGGGTGGGAGGAACCGAGCGCGGCTACGTCCTCGCCGTACCGACCGCGGGTCCTCGGGTCAGGCCACTACCGCTGATCTTCAATTTCCATGATCTGAACCAGGCGCCGGAAGATCTGGAAGCGTACACGCGGCTCGCCGATCAGGGGACGAAGGCGGGCTTCGTGGTCGCCGCCCCGATCGGGATGCAGGGGCGGTGGAACTTCACCAGATCGAAGGCGGTGGGACCCGACGACGTGCTCTTCGTCGGCGCGCTGCTCAACGACCTCGTCGGTCAGATGTGCCTGGAGGCGGGACGCGTCTTCGCCGTGGGCTACGCGGACGGCGCGAACATGGTGCTCACGCTGGCCTGCGCGCTGCCGGGCCGTCTTGCGGCGGCGGTGACCGTCGGGTCGAGCGTGCTGCCCGGCTCCTGCGCCAAGCCCGCCACCAACGTCCTGGAGATCCATGGGACCTCGGACCAGATCGCGCCGTATGCCGGCGGAGGCGCTTCGCGGCCGGCCCCCTTCACCGGAGTCGTCGCTCAGCCCGTGGAGGACCGGCTCGCCCGGTACGCCTCCGCTCTGGGCTGCAGCGGAGCCCGCCAGACCTCCCGGGACACGGCTGCCTGGCAGCGCACCGTGTGGAGCAGCTGCCCAGCCGGCCATGACGTCGGGCTGTTGGCCATGCAGGGCGCGGGGCACACCTGGCCGGGGGCGCAGGCACGTCCGGCGCTGGGTCCGACCTCCGTCAGCCTGAGTGCCACCATCGTGGCGTTGACCTATTTCGGTTACACGCCTACGTCCGCGACGAGTGGCCTGCCCGGCCCTGCCGTCTCCGCCGGTCCCGCCAGCCTGGGCGTCGCCACCAGTCCGACTCCCGCGGCACCGGCGGCTGGATCCTCTGGACCCGCCGCATCCTCCGGACCCGCCACCACGTCGGCGTCGTCCGCCTCCCCGGTGCCGAACCGTCCGGGCAGCCGGCAACCGGCGCCACACCTTCTTCCTCGCCTGGCCGGGGACGAGCAGACGTCGGAGCCGTCGTCGACGTGACCGACCGGGCCGACGTGCCACCCGGATCGGGGTGGCCGATCGGGGTGGGCGGCGACCGCAAAGTCCTGCCCACCAGACCTGACGAAACGTAGTTGTCACCGGACCCATTGCGCATCTTCGGGTGGCACCTGTCATGAACCGAACAGGGCGGTGCCGAGCGGTCGGTGGGCCTGAGAGAATGGGTGACGTGGTGGAGGCTTCGATCCTGCGTGAGGTTGTCCTGCTCGGGTCCACCGGTTCGATCGGAACCCAGGCGATAGATGTCGTACGCCGCAACCCGCAGCGGTTCCGGGTGGTGGCGTTGATGGGCGGCGGGTCCCGGGTGGACCTGCTCGCCGCTCAGGCACTGGACCTCGGCGTCCAGGCCGTGGGAGTGGCGGCGGCCTCGGCCGCTCAGGACCTCCAGTTGGCCTTCTTCGCCGAGGCGCCGCGGCGGGGCTACCGTCGGGGTGAGTTCCCCGTGCCAAAGATGCTCGCCGGTCCCGACGCCGCGAGCGAGATCGCGGCGTGGCCGTGCGACATCGTCCTCAACGGCATCACCGGCTCGGTCGGGTTGGCCCCGACGCTCGCGGCGCTGGCCGCCGGCCGGACGGTGGCGTTGGCGAACAAGGAATCGCTGGTCGCCGGGGGGCCGTTGGTGCTCGACGCGCTCGGTGGCGACCCCGACCGCCTGGTGCCGGTGGATTCCGAGCACTCCGCACTGGCGCAGTGCCTGCGGGGCGGGCGACGGGACGAGGTACGCAAGCTGGTGCTGACCGCCAGCGGAGGTCCCTTCCGCGGGCGCCGCCGCGACGAGCTTGCCGCCGTTACCCCGGAGCAGGCGTTGGCCCATCCCACCTGGGACATGGGACCCCTGGTGACGATCAACTCGGCGACCCTGATGAACAAGGGGCTCGAGCTGATCGAGGCGCACCTGTTCTTCGGGGTTCCCTACGACGACATCGAGGTCGTCGTGCACCCCCAGTCGTTGGTGCACTCGATGGTCGAGTTCACCGACGGCTCGACGATCGCTCAGGTCTCCCCGCCGGACATGCGGCTGCCCATCGCGCTGGCGCTCGGCTGGCCGGACCGGGTGGCGCAGGCGCAGCCGCCGATGGACTGGTCGCGGGCGCAGGCGCTCACCTTCGAACCGCTGGACGAGGTGGCGTTCCCGGCGGTGGAGCTTGCCCGCACGGCCGGGCGGCGCGGCGGCACCGCCCCCGCGGTCTTCAACGCCGCGAACGAGGAGGCGGTGGCCGCCTTCCTCGCCGGGCGGCTGCCCTTCATCCGTATTGTCGACCTGGTGGCCGAGGTCATCGCCGAGCACGAAGTGATCGATCATCCCAGCGTGGAGGAGGTGTTCGCCACCGAACGGGCCGCGCGGGCGGCGGCCGGGCGGCTGATCCGGCGCGAGACCGAACGGGACATGGTGTGAGTCGCCCCCCCGGCGCCGAGAGGGCGGTCTGATGGAGCTTCTCGGCATTGTGGCGTTCGCACTGGCCCTGCTGGTGTCGGTCGTCGCGCACGAGGCCGGGCATTTCGTGACGGCCCGGCACTACGGTATGAAGGCCTCCAAGTTCTTCGTCGGTTTCGGGCCGACTATCTGGTCCTGGCGGCGGGGGGAGACCGAGTACGGCATCAAGGCCATTCCGGCCGGCGGTTTCGTCAAGATCGAGGGGATGACTCCGCTCGAGGAGATCGATCTGGCCGATGAACCCCGCGCCTTCCACAATGCGCGGGCGCGAGCCCGGCTCGTGGTCATGTCGGCTGGTTCTTTCGTGCATTTCGTCATCGCCATCGTGTTGGTCTACGGAGTGCTTGTCGTCCTGGGCACGACCACGATCAGCGAGTCGAGGGTCGGCGCGACGAGCTGCGTCGCCACGACCGCGACCTGTTCCGGACCGGGGCCGGCCGCGGCGGCCGGTCTGCGGCCGGGCGACCGGATCGTCAGCTTCGGCGGAGTTCCGGTCACGACTTGGGCGCAGTTCACCCGGCAGGTGCGTGCGCACGGAGCGGGGCCTGCGGTGATGGTCGTCGAACGGGACGGCCGCACCCTCACCCTCACGCCGAACCTGGTGGAGGGCAGGCGCGATCGGGAGACCGGGCAGGCGGGCGACGACCGGGTCGGCGCCTTGGGCGTCAGACCGGGAACCGAGACAGTGCACTACAACCCGATCGAAGCCGTGCCCCGCACCTTCGATGTCATCGGGTCCGGGTTCACCGGTATGTATGAGACGCTGACCCGCCGGATCGGTGATATCGCTAATATCTTCAGCGACGACCGCGACCCCCAGGGTTTCATCAGCGTGGTGGGAGCGGCGCGTATCGGCGGTGATGTGGTCTCGGCCGAGGGCAGTTCGGCCGTGGACCGGGTGCGGAATCTTCTCATTCTGGTCGCCGCGATCAATCTCGCGGTCGGAATTTTTAACCTGTTGCCCCTACTCCCGTTGGACGGCGGTCATATTGCCGTGCTGGGCTTCGAGCAGGCCCGGCATGGCCTACGCAGGCTCCGGGGTTATCGCGGTCCGGTACAGAAGGTGGATTTCGCCAAACTGTTACCAGCCACGTACGCCACGGTCGTCGTACTGCTCGGGTTCAGTCTGCTTGTCCTGTCCGCCGACATTGTCAATCCCATTCGCCTGAATCAGTAATTCCGTATGAACATGCGCGACGGTGTGCCATTCTGCCCTGCCTCCTGCAGCCGACAGGCCGAGTCAGTCGCACGTCGATCTTCGTCTCCGATTCGCCAGTGAGGACAACGTGACCGTAACTCTGGGCATGCCAACCGCTCCGGCCCGTCCGCTCGGCACGCGGCGGCACAGCCGGCAGATCCACGTGGGCAACGTCCCGGTCGGGGGTGACGCTCCGGTCTCCGTTCAGTCGATGTGCACCACGTTGACGTCAGACGTCAACGCCACGCTGCAGCAGATCGCACAGCTGACAGCGTCGGGATGCCAGATCGTCCGGGTCGCGGTGCCAAGCCAGGACGACGCTGATGCCCTCGCCGCGATCGCCCGCAAATCCCCGATCCCGGTGATTGCCGATATCCACTTCCAGCCCAAGTACGTCTTCGCCGCGATCGACGCGGGCTGCGCCGCGGTCCGGGTCAACCCCGGCAACATCAAGGCTTTTGACGACAAGGTCGGGGAGATTGCTCGCGCGGCGAAGGCCGCCGGCGTTCCGATCCGGATCGGGGTCAACGCGGGTTCGCTCGACAAGCGGCTGTTGGCGAAGTACGGCAAGGCCACGCCGGAGGCGCTGACGGAGTCGGCCCTGTGGGAATGCTCGCTGTTCGAGGAGCACGACTTCCGCGACATCAAGATCTCGGTGAAGCACCACGACCCGGTCGTCATGATCCAGGCGTACCGGCTGCTCGCCCAGGCCTGCGACTACCCGCTGCACCTCGGTGTCACCGAGGCCGGGCCGTCCTTCCAGGGCACGGTCAAGTCCGCGGTCGCCTTCGGGGCCCTGCTCGCCGAGGGAATCGGTGACACGATCAGAGTGTCGCTGTCGGCACCGCCGGTCGAGGAGGTGAAGGTCGGCACCGCGATCCTGGAGTCCCTGGGACTTCGGCAGCGTAAACTCGAGATCGTATCCTGCCCCTCCTGCGGTCGGGCTCAGGTTGACGTCTACACCCTTGCCAATCAGGTCAGCGCCGGTCTCGAGGGCATGGAGGTCCCGTTGCGCGTCGCCGTCATGGGCTGCGTCGTGAACGGGCCGGGCGAGGCCAGGGAGGCCGATCTCGGCGTCGCCTCCGGGAACGGCAAGGGTCAGATCTTCGTCCGAGGTGAGGTCGTGAAGACCGTTCCGGAGGCACAGATCGTGGAAACCCTCATTGAGGAAGCCATGCGGCTGGCCGAGGAGATGGCGGCGGACGGCACCCCGTCCGGCGAACCCTCGGTTTCCGTGGGTTAACCGGTTCGACCGGATGGGCCTACCTCTGCGGTCCGCGCCGCCCCGTCTGCTTGACGACAGGGATCTTCCGGCCGTCCGCGAGCTCTTGGCCCGCAACCCGGTCGCCGATGTGTTCGTCGCATCTCGGGTCGAGGCTGTGGGGCTCGACCCGTGGCGTCTCGGCGCCGAGATGTGGGGGCACACCGTGGATGGCTGCCTGGTCGCTCTGTGTTATTCCGGCGCCAACCTCTGGCCCGTGGCGGCAGGCCCCACCTCGGCGAGACTGTTCGCCGAGCGGGCTCGCCGGCAGGGACGGCGCTGCTCGTCCATCGTCGGCGTCTCCTCCTCGGTGACGGCGATGTGGAAGCATCTGGAGCCGACCTGGGGGCGGGCCCGGGAGGTACGGGCCGACCAGCCCCTGCTCGTGATCGACCGCCCGCCGCGGGTCGCCCCAGATCCGGCGGTGCGCCCGGTGCGCCCGGACGAGCTGGACGTCATCCTGCCGGCCTGCATCGCCATGTTCACCGAGGAGATCGGGGTGTCCCCGGTGCTCGCTGACGGCGGTGCCCTCTACCGCGCCCGCGTCGCCGAGTTCGTCGGTCAGCGGCGTTCCTTCGCCCACATCGCCGACGGCCGGGTGCTGTTCAAGGCCGAGATCGGCGCCGTCGCGGGCGACGTCTGCCAGATCCAGGGCGTCTGGGTCGACCCGGCGCTGCGTGGGCGCGGCCTTGGCGCCGCGGGAACCGCGAGTGTGGTCGCGCTGGCGCGGGCCGCCTTCGCCCCACTGGTCAGCCTGTACGTCAACGACTTCAACCATGCCGCCCGCCGGGTCTACGACCGGGTGGGCTTCCAGCGGGTCGGGACCTTCGCGTCGATCCTGTTCTGATGTTGATCTTGTCCTGAGATCGATCCCGGTCTGAGACCATCCCGGACCCGCTCCGATGGTGTCCGGGGCCTCTTTGATCCCCAGCAATGTCCGTTTTGTCGGCTGTGTGCATCTGGCCGGTCAAAGATATTGCAGAACGATGTCATCGCGATGAAGTCACATGGCCAGGATGGGCACCATCTGGCATGCTTACCATCCCGATGACTTCGATCGACATGCATGGCGCGGGCGTCAGCCTGCGTGAGGGGGTATCTATGAGACCGAGCAGACTGTGGCGTGCAGCGACGCCACTCATCGCCGCGGGGGCGCTCGTACTGGCGGTGGTGGGCTGCTCGAGTGACGACGGGGACTCCCAGACGGTCGCCTCGGACGGCCAGGTCACCGGCACCCTGCGGCTCGGGTACTTCCCGAACCTCACCCACGCGCCAGCTCTCTACGGCGTCGAGAAGGGGATCTTCGCCAAGGACCTCGGTTCTGGAGTCACGCTCAAGACGTCGACCTTCAACTCCGGCGTGCAGGAGGCGGAGGCGATTCTGTCCGGCGCCATCGATGCCGGCTATATCGGTCCCAACCCGGCGGTCAACAGCTTCATCAAGTCGCACGGGGAGGCGGTGCGGATCGTCTCCGGCGCCACCTCGGGTGGTGCGTCGCTGGTGGTCAAGCCTGAGATCACCTCCGTCGCGCAGCTCAAGGGCACCACGCTCGCCACCCCGAGCCTGGGCAACACCCAGGACGTGGCGCTGCGGTACTTCCTCAAGGAGAACGGGCTGAAGACCGACCCCCAGGGCGGGGGTGATGTCTCCATCAAGCCCCAGGACAACACCGTGACGGTGGACGCCTTCGCCAACAAGGCCATCGACGGGGCCTGGGTGCCCGAGTCGATAGCCTCCCGGCTCGTCGCCGCGGGGGGCAAGGTGCTCGTCAACGAGGCCGACGAGTGGCCGGAGACCAAGGGCCAGTTCGTCACGACGGTGCTTCTGGTGAGCACGGACTACCTGAAGAAGAACCCGGAGATCGTCCGCCGGCTCATCACGGCGAACGTGGAATCGATCAACGCGCTCAACGCCGACCGTGACGCCGGCGCGAAGGTCACCAACACGGCACTGGGCAAGCTGAGCGGCAAGCCGCTGTCCGACAAGATCCTCACCTCGGCCTGGAAGGGGCTGACCTTCACTCCGGACCCGATCGCGGCGTCCCTGTTCACCTCAGCGAAGCACCAGGAGGAGCTCGGCCTCATCGAGAACCCGAAGCTCGACGGTCTGTTCGATCTGACGGTCCTCAACGAGATCCTCGCCAAGCAGGGCAAACCGACGGTCTCCGACTCCTGACCCGCGGCACCCCCGGTAGCCGGGCCGGCTGAACCTCGGTCCGAGACCACAGGGCGACGACCAGACCGGGGTGTCGATCATCGATGCCCCGGCCTGGTCCATCCGTCCGTCCATCCGTCCGTCCATGCACACCGGCCGCATACACCGCGACGGGGGAATGAACCATGACCGCTGTACTCACCGACACCGCTGTACTCACCGACACCGCGCTGCGCATCCACCGCGTCAGCCGGGTCTTCGGATCCGGGCCCGCCAGCGTCAAGGCGCTCGACAACGTCTCCCTGGATGTCCGGGCGGGCGAGTTCGTCTGTCTCCTCGGTGCGTCCGGCTGTGGGAAATCGACCCTGCTCGCCCTGATCGCCGGTCTCGACCAGCCCTCCGTGGGCGTCGTTGACACCACCGGCCGGCGGGTCGGGATGATGTTCCAGGATTCGGCGTTGCTGCCCTGGCTGACGGCGGGCGGCAACGTGGAGGTGCCGCTGCGGCTGCGGGGGATCGGCAAGGCCGAGCGGCGGGACCGGGTCGAGAGCCTGCTCGCGATGGTCCGGCTGGCCGGCCTGTCCGCGAAGCGCCCCCATGAGCTGTCCGGCGGCATGCGCCAGCGGGTGAGCCTGGCCCGGGCCTTCGCGCAGGAGGCCGACATCCTGTGCATGGATGAGCCGTTCGGTGCGCTCGACGCGATGACCCGCGATCTGCTCCACGACGAACTCGAACGGATCTGGCGGGAGACGGGGGTCACCGTCATCTTCGTCACCCACGATGTGCGCGAGGCGGTCCGGCTCGGTGACCGCATCGTGCTGCTGTCCTCCCGGCCCGGCCGGGTCGTGGAGATCTTCGACGTCGATATCGACCGCCCCCGCCGGCTCGACTCCACCCACGTCTCGGAGCTCGCCACCGAGGTGACCGCGCGGCTACGCGAGGAGGTTGGCCGCCATGGCCACTGACGTCAGCGTCCCCAGCCGTAAGAGTGCCGGGCTCGGCGAGGCCGGCGAGCCCCTCGACGTCGACGTGGCCCTCGCCGGCCTCGACGCGCTGGACATCCCGACCGCGCAACGGCGGCCGTTCGCGGCCCGCGCCTGGGCGGCCACCTGGCCGAAGCTCGGCGCTCTGCTCCTGTTCCTGCTGTTCTGGCAGATCGTCGTCTGGAGCGGCTGGAAGCCCAGCTATGTGCTGCCCGGGCCGGGCGAGGCGCTGGGCGAGTTCGTCGACCAGCTGGGCAGCGGACACTTCTGGGACGCTCTGGCCCGCACCCTGGTCCGGGCCCTGGAGGGATACGCCCTCGCCGTGCTCATCGGCACCGTGGTCGGGATCGCGGTGTCCCGCTTCGGGGTCCTGCGTACCGCGGTGGGATCGTTCATCACCGCGGTGCAGACGATGCCCTCGATCGTCTGGTTCCCGCTCGCCGTCCTGCTGTTCAAGCTCAGCGAGTCCGCGATCATGTTCGTGGTGGTGCTCGGGGCGGCGCCGTCGGTGGCCAACGGCGTCATCTACGGCGTGGACTACGTGCCGCCTCTACTGGTCCAGGTCGGCCGCAGCATGGGCGCGCGTGGCCTGTCCCTCTACCGGTACATCGTGGTACCGGCGGCCCTGCCCTCGGTGCTCGCGGGCCTGAAGCAGGGCTGGGCGTTCGCCTGGCGCAGCCTGATGGCCGGCGAGTTGCTGGTCATCGTTCCGGGGCATCCGTCCGTCGGGGCCGACCTGCAGAATGCCCGCGAACTGCTCGACACGGTCGGGGTACTGGCCTCGATGATCACGATCTTCGTGGTCGGGGTGCTCATCGATGCCGGATTCAACGCGGTGGACCAGCGGATGCGGCAGCGCCGTGGGCTGGTTGCGGAGGGTACGACGGCGGTCCGGGCGGCTCGGCGTCGCCGGGGCGGCAGCGCCGGCGGGTCCGCCGCGGCCGGTACAAAGGAGGTGGCGGCGGTCGGAGCCGCCACCACGGCCACCTCCTCCGCCGACGGCGGCACGGACGCCCCCCATCCCGAGAGGGCTGGCTGAGGAAGTCCCCGATTCCCCGGCCGGCAGGTTCGTTGGCTGGCAGGTTCGTTGGCCGGCAGGCTCGTTCGACCGAGCCGGCGGCGGGAACAGCGCCCGTTGGCGCGGGGCCGCGCCTCGCCCGCTGCCGACCCGGCCCACCCATTCGGCGAGGACCGGCGGCAGAATGGATGCATGCAGATCTCCGCTCGCGCCGACTACGCATTGCGCGCACTCCTGACGTTGGCCGCGAGCAACGGTCGGCTCGTCAAGGGCGAGGCGCTTGCCGCGGCGCAGGATCTGCCGCTGCGCTTCCTCGAGAACATCCTCACCGATCTACGCCGGGCGGGGCTGGTCCAGAGCCGCCGGGGCGCGGACGGGGGATACCAGCTGAGCCTTCCTCCCGCCCGGATCACCATCGCCACGGTGATCCGGGCGACCGACGGTCCGCTCGCCAGCGTGCGAGGCCGGCGTCCCGAGGACACGAACTACGACGGCGCGGCCAAGAACCTGCAGGATGTGTGGATCGCGGTTCGGGTGAACCTGCGGCGGGTGCTGGAGGCCGTGACCCTCGCTGACGTGGCGAGTGGTCAGCTTCCGGACATCGTGACCACCCTCGGCGGCGACCCCGACGCGTGGGTCACCCGCTGACGGGAGCGGCCCGCTTCCTGGAGCGGGCCCGGCCTCCCCGGACGCCAGGTCACGTCCCCGGTAGCGCGCGGCTCGCGGCCGCCAGCGGCATGCCGGCCGCGATGCGGGCCCGCTGCGCGCGTACGGCGGTGCCGGTCAGCGCGTCCAGGGCCAGCGCACGGACGTCCCCGACGAGCACGGTGACGGCGTCGTGGGCCGCCATGGCGCAGGCGTCCTCGATCCTGGCCAGGAGGGCCAGTGCCGCCCCGATTCCCTCCGGTGCGACGGGGAGTCGATAGGCGGGCAGTGCCGGTGGCGCCTCCCCGCCGCGGGCCCGGATCGCGGTGATGAGGTCGTCGCGCAGCGCCTGGTGCGCCAGATAGCTCAGTCGTGCGAGCTCACGCGCCTGCGCCGCGGCCGGGCCGAGCGGCGCGAGGGCACCTCCCGCCGCCGCGGCGGCGTAGACGGCGGCATGCGTGGCCGTGAGCATCGTGACCAGCGCCGCGACACCCGCGGGATCCGGGTGGTCGGTTGCGGCGGTCGATTCCGTGGGGGTCGCCGACGCCGGATCGCCCGGTGGTGTGCCGGCGGTCATCCGGACACCCGGCTCGCAGAGATGGCCAGCAGCTCCGCATGCGCGGTCCCGGCGGCGCACATGCTCGCCAGCAGGGACGCGAGCGGACCGCCCGCGCGCAGGCAGTCGGTGCGGGCCGCGTTCGTCGCCGCACCCTCCATCCCGGTCAGGGAGGCGATGGTGGCGGCGCGGGCCGTGGGTGACTCGTCGACGAGCTGCGCCGTTCCCGCCGTCCCGGCGCCGTCGCGCCCGATCGTCCGGGTCGGCATGGCTGCCTGGGCCGGGGTGGCTGCCTGGGCCGGCGTGGTCGGTGCGGAGCCCGGGAACTGTTCGGCCAAGGTCCGGAGCTGGACTTCGTGATGGGCCCGCAGCGTGTCGAACAGGGGACGCAGGGACGGGTGGCGCTCGGCCGCCGTCCGGTATGCCGCGGCCAGCGCGGTCGCCCGGACGGCGGCGGCCCTCGCCGCCCGGCGGTCGTCGCCGCCCAGGCCCACTGCGGGACCGGTCCGGTTCGTCGCGACCGTGGTGCTGCACCCGGCGGCCTCGAATCCGGTAAATCCGGTGAGGGTGAGGCCGGTCAGCCCGGCGAGGACCCGTCGTCGGGAGGCGTGGGTGAGGTTCGCCGGATCCACCGTCGCAGCTTCGCACATCCCCTGCTGTCGTCCGGACCGCCGTGTGGTCCGCGCGGCCTGATCCGGTTACCCCCGGGTCGCGACGGACTCCGGTCGGGGCGGACGTAGGCTATGGATCTCACCCGGGATGCCGTTCGCCCCTGTGACGGCCCAGCCCGGCGGGACCGTCGGCGGTCGGTCCTCGTTGTTCGACGGTGCCGCAGGTCGGGTCGACGAGGGTCGCACGGCTTGATGGCGCCGGCCGAACCTGGGTATCGCCCCCCGGGGGGATGACAATGTGGCGGCCGGCCTACGGCGTGGGGAGCGGCGTCGTGGGTCCGGCGGATGATCAGGCATCGCGGATGCGGGAAGGGACGGTCGAAGTGGCAGGGGCGGGGGAGGCCGGCCGCGCGCGCGACCGGAGCCCATCCGGATCGGCCCGCGGGCGCGGCGGCGTTCGGACGGCGCTGCGGGCTCGGCTGGCGGCCGGCCTCGCCGACGCGGGTTTCGATCTCGAGGATGTGACGGTGGCACGGGCCGGATCGCGCAGCGTGGTGCGGGTGGTGGTGGACCGCGACGGCGGAGTCGACCTGGACGCGGCCGCGGACGCCAGCCGGCTCGCCTCCGAGCTGCTCGACGCCGCCGAGACCGACGGCCAGGGCCTGGTCGCCGGGCCTTATGTTCTCGAGGTCACCTCACCGGGCGTCGAACGGCCGCTGACCGAGCCTCGGCACTGGCGCCGCGCGATCGGCAGGCTTGTCACGGTACGTGATCGAGACGGCATCGTCCTCGCCGGGCGTGTCCTCTCCGCCGACGAATCGGGGGCGGACCTGGCGGTGGCGACGGATCCCGCGCGACCCGGACGCCCCCCGCGCCGGCGGCTTGCGCGGGTGACCTTCGCACAGGTGGCCCGGGCTACTGTCGAGGTCGAGTTCTCGGCCGAGGCGTATGATGATCTTTCTGTCGAGTCGGTGGAGACGCCGTCTTCGTCCGCCGCGTTGGTGGAACCCGGCGAGACAGCCGATCTCGGGTCTGGGGAGCCGGGCGACGATCTTCCGGCGGCGCCGGGGAGGGAATCCAATGACGACGGCCGGGAGGCCGGCCCCCGGGGCGCGGCCGGTAAGGAGATGACCCGGTGAAGCTCGACGTGGCCGCGCTGCGCGGAATCGAGCGGGAGAAGGACATTGCCTTTGACACCTTGGTGCAGGCGATGGAGACGGCACTGCTGACGGCCTATCACCACACGGCCGGGTCCGCGCAGGACGCCCGGGTGGTGATCGACCGGACGACCGGAGATGTCTCCGTCCTCGCCCGGGAACGGGGTCCGGACGGCACCAGCCGGGAGTACGACGACACCCCGGCGGACTTCGGGCGGATCGCGACTATGACCGCTAAACAGGTGATCATGCAGCGGCTGCGCGAGGCCCAGCAGGAGGTCACCTACGGCCAGTACGCTGACCGGGAGCACGAGATCGTCTCCGGTGTGGTGCAACATCACGAACAGCGGGCCGGCTCCAGGGTCGTGCTCGTCAATCTCGGCACCGTCGAGGGTGTCCTGCCGCCGGCCGAGCAGGTTCCCGGCGAGCGGCTCGAGCACGGTGACCGGATCAAGTGTTATGTGGTGCACGTCGCGCGGGGGCAGCACGGACCCACGGTGACGTTGTCCCGCACCCATCCCGAGCTGGTGAAGGGGCTGTTCCGGCTGGAGGTGCCCGAGGTCGCCGACGGCACCGTGGAACTCGCCGCGATCGCCCGCGAGGCTGGGCATCGCAGCAAGATAGCGGTGCGGTCCCGGGTGGCCGGGGTCAACCCCAAGGGCGCGTGCATCGGGCCGATGGGCAGCCGGGTGCGTGCCGTCATGGCCGAGCTGCGGGGCGAGAAGATCGACATCGTCGACTGGTCGGCCGACCCGGCAACCTTTGTCGGGAGCGCGCTGTCCCCGGCCCGGGTGGCCCGGGTCGAGGTGACGGACCCGGCGAGCCGCTCGGCGCGGGTGGTGGTGCCCGATTACCAGCTGTCGTTGGCCATCGGTCGCGAGGGGCAGAACGCCCGGCTCGCCGCCCGGCTGACGGGGTGGCGCATCGACATCCACTCTGACACCGAGGACTCCGGCGAGGGCGGTGGGAGCGGATCCGAACGGGGCTCCGCTGGTGCGCCTCGACGATCGGGACCAGCTGCGGTACCGCGGCGATCGCCTGCCGCGGGTGGCCATTCTCGGGGCCGAGCGGGATAGACTTGCGATGGCGCGTCGTGCGGAGCCCGTTCGTACCTGTGTCGGATGTCGAAGCCGTGCGCCGAGTTCTGACCTACTGCGTATCGTTGTAGAAGGCGGCGAGCTTCTGCCGGATGCTCGTCGTCGGATGCGCGGTCGGGGTGCGTACGTGCATCCCGATCTTGCATGCCTCGATCTCGCGGAGCGTCGCAAGGCGTTCCCACGGGCATTGCGGGTGTCGGGCTCGCTCGGATCGAAGCAGGTCAGGCTGTATCTGGAGCGGCTTTGCCCGCGGTAGCCGGTCCCTCCGGGGCCGGTCCGCCGTAGTCGCGCCAGGCACAGGGAGATATCAGGCACAGGAGATACCAGGTAAAGATGGATGGAACGGGCGGACCGCGGCAGCGGGCCGGCCGGGTCAGACGGAGTGGGTACCCGCGCCAGCGGCACCCCCTCCCACAGGCGGCGCCAACAGACGTCGACAGGGAAGCAGGTCGAGACAGCGATGACCGCTCAATGAGCACCCAGCCATGATCACGACCAGCAGGTAACGAGGTCACGCGGGCACGGACCGCGGGCCGAACGAAGGAGCACCGTGGCAGGAAAGGCCCGCGTACACGAGCTCGCCAAGGAGCTTGGTGTCGACAGTAAGACCGTGCTCGCCAAGCTCAAGGATCTCGGTGAGTTCGTGAAGTCCGCTTCGTCCACTGTCGAGGCACCCGTCGTCCGCAAGTTGAAGGAAGCGTTCCCCGCCGACGGCGCACCCACCTCCCCGGGCCGGACCACCGGCCGTCCGGGACCGCCGGGCAGCGGTGCCCGTCCGACCTCGCCGCCCCGTCCTGGTCTGGCGCCGCGGCCCGGTCCGCGTCCGGTTCCCGGGCGGCCTGGTCCCGCCGGCCGGCCTGGTCCAGTGACCCCGGCGCCGTCGCCCGCGTCCCCGCCGGTGCAGGCTTCCCCGGTGGAGGCCTCGCCGACGTCTGCACCCGCCGCTCCCCGTCCGGCCGCGGCCTCCGCCGTACCCGCGCCGCCGCTGCCGTCCGCCCCTTCCGGGCCGCGACCCGGGCCGAGCGCTCCGCGTTCCGGTGCACCGCAGGGCGGTGGCCGCCCGCGTCCCGGCACCCCGGTTCCTCCCTCGGGTCCCACCGCTGGCGGTCCCACCCCCGGCGGCCCCCGGCCTGGCCCGCGCCCCGGACCCCGGCCGGCTGCGCCCGGTAACAACCCCTACACGACGCCGTCCGCCGGGCCCCGTCCATCCGCTGGGCCGCGCCCGTCCGCTGGGCCGCGCCCGTCGGCCGGTCAGTCGGGTCCGCCGTCGGCGTCCACTCCCCGGCCCAGCGC
>NZ_CDWRCL010000037.1:10979-24624 GCF_977927575.1 Frankia sp. CcCS3 | reverse complement strand
CCGTCACCCACAGCAAGATCGCTAAAGCAGGTGAATGTTTACCCGGGAAGCTGCCAACATGAATGTGAGTCATCTTGTTCATCCGCCGTGACCAGCATCGATAGCGCCGACATCTGTACGTAACACGGCAGGTACCTCGCTGAAACTCTTGTTCGAATGTTCCGATAACATCTCATCTGCACGGGGCGTTTGCTACCGTCATCTACACCGCTCCGGCGGATCGGGGGATCCCCGTAATCGGGCGATCTTCCTGGCGTACCGTGTGCTCCGGACCACTTCGGCGGCGCGCCCGGAGCTATGTGGGCGGCGCCACGAGGGAAAGTTTCCAGGAAAATTTTAATTAAAGATTTTTCCTTGCAAATATCCTTCGTGGTATCTTTCGGGAGAAGCTTCCAGCCATCCCGACGGAATACCTGTTAACGCCGAAGTTACCGGGGCTTGCAGGGCTGAAATAAACGGCTCCTAGTGTTCTTCGTGTCGCCACCGGACAAACGGAGAACCACTGTTCGGGGCGAGCCCATGGCCTTCTGTTCTCGATCGACGGCTGGTGATGACAGTGCCCGGTCCCCGTTTTCCCAGCTCATCCACGCCTACGGTCGAGCCGGCCGCGCCGGTCAGGTTTTGCGACACCACCCTGCGCGACGGCGAGCAGGCGCCTGGGGTGGCATTCACCGCAGCCGAGAAACTTGCCATCGCCGCTGCTCTGGACGCTATCGGCGTACACCAGATCGAGGCCGGAATACCTGCCATGGGACCCGCCGAACGGGATGTCCTGCGGGAGATCCTCGCGACGCAGCCTCAGGCCGGCGTGGTGGCGTGGTGCCGGGCCGACCGCCGCGACATCGATGCCGCGGTGTCCTGCGGAATTGTCACTGCGCACCTAACCATTCCCGTCTCCGATCTGCATCTGAAGAGCAAGCTGGGCCGGGACCGGGGATGGGCGCGGCGCCGCATCCGCGACTGCGTCTTCGACGCGGCCGACCGCGGGCTGCGGTTTAGCGTCGGCCTGGAGGACGCCTCCCGCGCGGACGACAACTTCGTCATCGAGCTGGCCGGCGAGCTGCGCGAGTGGGGTGCCACCCGGATCCGCTGGGCCGACACGGTCGGTCTGCTGGACCCGGTCAGCGCCTACACCCGGCTCGGCCGGCTGGTCCAGGCGGTCCCGGGGGAGTGGGAGATCCACGCCCACGACGACTTCGGTCTGGCGACCGCGAACACCATCGCCGCGGTTCAGGCCGGATTCACCTGGGTTAGCACCACGGTGCTGGGTCTGGGGGAGCGGGCCGGCAACGCCCCGCTGGAGGAGGTGGCGATGGCCCTGCGGCACCTGTTGAAGGTGCCGGTGGACCTGGACACCACCTCGTTCCGCAGGCTCGCGCGGATGGTGGCCCGGGCCGCCTGCCGCCCGCTGCCGGTGGGCAAGGCGGTGGTCGGTGAGTCGGTGTTCGCGCACGAGTCGGGGATCCACGTCCACGGCGTGCTGCGACACCCGTCGACCTACGAGCCGTTCGACCCCGCCGAAGTAGGCGGGCAACGGCGGCTCGCGTTCGGGAAGCACAGCGGCCGGGCCTCGGTGCGTCACGCGCTGGCCCAGTACGGCATCACCGCCGACGACAGCGAGATCGAGCCGCTGCTTGAGCGGGTCCGGGCCACGGCGACCCAGACGAAGCGCGGCCTGCACGGCCGTGACTTCCAGGAACTTCTCGGGCGGGCCGAAGTGCCGGCCCCCCGAGTGGAGGCCCCGCCGTCCTAGGCCTGGTCCGGCAGGGACCGGACCCGGCTGGCAGACGCAACGGGGTCGATCAACAACTAACGGTTGTGCCGATGTCCTGGCCAAACCCGGCCGGCGGCATGACTCCAGCCCAGGGGCCCAGCGGCCCGACCTGCCCGATCGGCGTGGTCGTGGCACCGGTGCCCCCTGTGCTGGGCAACCGTTCCGAGGAGGAACACCGCATGCGCCAGATCGCGTTCTACGGCAAGGGTGGTATCGGCAAGTCCACCACCCAGCAGAACACCATGGCGGCGATGGCCGAGATAGGCAAGAAGGTCATGATCGTTGGCTGCGACCCCAAGGCCGACTCGACCCGGCTCATCCTGCACTCCAAGGCCCAGACCTCCGTCATTCAGCTGGCCGCCGAGAAGGGCTCGGTCGAGGACCTAGAGCTCGACGAGGTCCTGGTCGAGGGCCAGTGGGGCATCAGGTGCGTCGAGTCCGGCGGCCCGGAGCCCGGTGTGGGCTGCGCCGGCCGCGGTGTCATCACCTCCATCAGCTACCTGGAGGAAGCCGGCGCCTACGAGGACCTCGACTTCGTCACCTACGACGTCCTCGGTGACGTCGTCTGCGGCGGGTTCGCGATGCCGATCCGCCAGGGCAAGGCGCAGGAGATCTACATCGTCACCTCCGGCGAGATGATGGCGATGTACGCGGCGAACAACATCGCCCGAGGCATCCTCAAGTACGCGCACTCCGGCGGTGTCCGGCTCGGCGGGCTCATCTGCAACAGCCGTAACACCGACCGCGAGGACGAGCTGATCATCGAGCTCGCCCGCCGGCTCAACACCCAGATGATCCACTTCATCCCGCGTAACAACGTCGTGCAGCACGCCGAGCTGCGCCGGATGACGGTCATCGAGTACGACCCGAAGAACGAGCAGGCCGACCAGTATCGGCAGCTCGCCAAGAAGATCGTCGACAACGACATGAAGACCATCCCGACGCCGATCACCATGGACGAGCTCGAGGAGCTCCTCATCGAGTTCGGGATCATGGAGCAGGAGGACGAGACCATCATCGGCAAGGCCGCCGCTGTCGCCTGACCCTGTCACCTGCTCCGACTCCGTCGAGGATGAGGTCCCGACCATGACGACGACGCCGGCACCTATCAAGGCCGAGACCGAGGCGATGATCGCCGAGGTGCTGTCGAACTACCCCGCGAAGACGGCCAAGTTCCGGGCCAAGCACCTCAAGGCCAACGACCCCGATGGGTCGAAGGAGTGCGAGGTCAAGTCCAACATCAAATCCCGCCCGGGGGTCATGACGATCCGCGGCTGCGCCTACGCCGGTTCCAAGGGCGTGGTGTGGGGCCCGGTCAAGGACATCGTCAACATCAGCCACGGCCCGGTCGGCTGTGGCCAGTACTCCTGGGCCACCCGGCGCAACTACGCCCGCGGCCCCTGGGGTGTGAACAACTTTGCCGCGATGCAGTTCACGACCGACTTCCAGGAGAAGGACATCGTCTTCGGCGGTGACCCGAAGCTAGAGACGGTCTGCGACGAGATCACCGAGCTGTTCCCGCTGGCCAAGGGGATCTCGGTCCAGTCCGAGTGCCCGATTGGTCTGATCGGTGATGACATCGAGGCGGTCTCCCGCAAGGCCTCGAAGAAGCTCGAGCTGCCAGTCGTCCCGGTGCGCTGCGAGGGGTTCCGCGGGGTCAGCCAGTCCCTCGGCCACCACATCGCCAACGACGCGGTCCGCGACCACGTGCTGGGCACCGGTGGGAACACCTTCAAGCAGACGCCGTATGACGTCGCGCTCATCGGCGACTACAACATCGGCGGCGACGCCTGGGCCTCCCGGAAGATCCTGGAGGAGATGGGCCTGCGGGTCATCGCCCAGTGGTCCGGTGACGGCACGATCAACGAGATGGCCTCGACGCACCTGTCGAAGCTGAACCTGATCCACTGCTACCGGTCGATGAACTACATCTGCACAACCATGGAGGAGCGCTACGGCACTCCGTGGACCGAGTTCAACTTCTTCGGTCCCACCAAGATCGTCGATTCGATGCGGAAGATCGCGGCTTTCTTCGACGACGAGATCAAGCAGAAGACCGAGGCGGCGATCGCCCGCTACCAGGTCCGATTCGACGAGATCACGAACGCCTTCCGGCCGCGCCTGGAAGGCAAGCGGGTCATGCTCGCGGTCGGCGGACTACGGCCCCGGCACACCATCGGTGCCTACGAGGACCTCGGCATGGAGGTCGTCGGCACCGGCTACGAGTTCGCGCACAAGGACGACTACACCCGCACCTACCCCGCTCTCGCGGAGGGCGTGGTCCTCTACGACGACCCGACGGCCTTCGAGCTGGAGGAGTTCGCCAAGCGGCTCAAGCCGGACCTGATGGGCGCGGGCGTCAAGGAGAAGTACGTCTTCCACAAGATGGGCGTCCCCTTCCGCCAGATGCACTCCTGGGACTACTCCGGGCCATACCACGGCGTGGACGGCTTCGCGGTCTTCGCCCGTGACATGGACATTGCGATCAACAGCCCGACCTGGGACCTCCTGGAGACCCCCTGGTCGAAGGCCGGAGAGGTGTTCTGACCGGCCGGTCCGGCTCCCGCCGGCGGTAGCCGGCAGTCATCAGCCACGGTAGAAGGGAGGATGTCCGGTGACGACGACTCCGGAAACAAACAGTTCCGTCCCGCTGCGGGTCCTCGACCACAGCGAGCTGTTCAAGGACGAGGTCTACCAGGAGCAGTTCGAGGGCAAGCGCGAGTTCGAGAACGGCAGCGACGCCGCCGAGGTAGCCCGGGTCCTGGAGTGGACCCGCGGCTGGGAGTACCGGGAGAAGAACTTCGCCCGGGAGGCGCTGACCGTCAACCCGGCCAAGGCGTGCCAGCCGCTCGGCGCGGTCCTGGCCGGCCTCGGCTTCGAGGGCACCATGCCCCTGGTGCACGGCTCGCAGGGCTGCGTCGCCTACTTCCGCAGCCACTTCGCCCGGCACTTCAAGGAGCCCGTCCCGGCGGCATCCTCGTCGATGACCGAAGACGCCGCCGTCTTCGGAGGGCTGAACAACCTGGTCGAGGCGCTCGAGAACGCGACCACCCTGTACAAGCCCAAGATGGTCGCGGTCAGCACCACCTGCATGGCCGAGGTGATCGGGGAGGATCTGTTCGCCTACATCGGCGCGGCGCGGGACAGGGGCGCGATCTCCGCCGACTACCCGGTGCCGTACGCGCACACGCCGAGCTTCGTGGGCTCACACCTCACCGGCTACGACAGCATGCTCAAGGGCATCCTGGACCTCCTGGGCAAGACGGCGGACGCCGACAAGGTCGAGTCCCCCGGGAAGCCCCGGCTGAACATCGTGCCCGGCTTCGAGACCTACGTCGGCAACCACCGCGAGTACCGCCGCATCCTCGAGCTGATGGGTGTCGACCCCCTGATCCTGGGCGACCACAGCAGCTCCCTGGACTCGCCGGCGACGGGTGAGTACGAGCTCTACCCAGGTGGTACCCCGCTCGCCGAGGCCGCCACAGCTCGGTTCAGCCGCGCTACCGTGATGCTTCAGGAGACCACCACCCGCAAGACGACGGAGTTCGTCCGGGACGGGTGGAAGCAGGAGACGGTGGTGCTCGAGACCCCCATCGGGGTGAAGAACACCGACCGCTTCTTGACCGAGGTGGCCCGCCTGGCGGAGGTCGAGATCCCGGCCGAGCTCACCGCCGAGCGTGGCCGCCTGGTGGACGCGCTCACCGACTCGCATGCCTATCTGCACGGCAAGCGGGTCGCCATCGCGGGTGACCCTGACCTCGTCATCGCGATGACCGGCTTCGCCCTCGAACTCGGGATGATCCCGGTCCACCTGCTGAGCACGAACGCCGACAACTCCTTCGCGCCCAGGCTGGAGAAGGTCCTCTCGACCAGCAAGTTCGGCGAGGCGGCGACCGTCTGGCCGGGCAAGGACCTCTGGCACCTGCGGTCGCTGGTCTTTACCGAGCCGGTCGACCTGCTCATCGGGAGCTCGTACCTGAAGTACATCTCCCGGGAGGCGAACGTGCCGCTGGTCCGGGTCGGTTTTCCGATCTTCGATCGGCACCACCTGCACCGCTTCCCGATCGTCGGCTACACCGGCGGTCTGCACCTGCTCACCCAGCTCGTCAACACGGTGCTCGACGAGCTGGACCGCACCAGCCCCGACCACAGCTTCGACGTCGTCCGCTGAGCGTCCGACCGGGCACAACTGTGGTCGGTCCGGCTCCCGGCCGGATCTGAACGTGGTCGGCCGGCCGCGCCCACCGCGCTCCCTGCGACCGGCCGACCACCCCGCCGTGGGGTCGATCGATCACCTCCCGGATCGATCGACCCCTCGCCCCCGTCCCACCTCTTTCAAGAACCGTGCCCGTAGAACCGCGTCCTTCCGAGGATGGCCCATGGCAGCCACAGAACGCGTCGCGCTGTTCACCGAACCGGCCTGTAACCACAACAACGCCAAGACCACCAAGGCCCGCAAGGCGGGTTGTCCCAAACCCAAGCCCGGGGGCACTTCCGGAGGTTGTGCCTTCGACGGAGCCATGATCACCCTCGTCCCGATCGCCGACTGCGCTCACGTGGTCCACGGCCCGATCGGTTGCGTGGGCAACTCGTGGGACGGCCGGGGCAGCCTGTCGTCCGGGCCGGTGCTCTACCGGCACGGCTTCACCACCGACATGGCCGAGAACGACGTGGTGCTCGGGGGGGAACAGCGCCTGTTCGACACCATCCTGGAGGTCGTCGAGCGGCACTCGCCGCCAGCGGTCTTCGTCTATTCGACCTGCGTCACCGCGATGATCGGAGACGATCTTGACGCGGTGTGCGCGGCGGCCGCCGCCGAGTCCGGGGTGCCGGTGATCCCGATCCACTCGCCCGGGTTCGTTGGCAGCAAGAACCTCGGCAACCGGCTCGCCGGCCAGGCCCTGCTCGACCACGTGATCGGCACCGTCGAGCCGGAGCTCACCACCGACCGGGACGTCAACCTGATTGGTGAGTACAACATCGCCGGGGAGTTGTGGGACGTCCTGCCGCTGCTGTCCCGGCTGGGCCTCCGGGTGCAGGCGTGCATCAGCGGTGATGCCCGCTACCGTGACGTCGCCGCGGCCCATCGGGCCAGGGCGACGATGGTGGTCTGCTCGCGCGCGCTGCTCGGACTCGCCCGTGGCCTGCAGGAACGTTACGGGATCCCGTGGTTCGAGGGCAGCTTCTACGGCACCCGGGAGATGGGCGACACCCTGCGCGGCTTCGCCCGCCTGCTCGAGGACGACGAGCTCTCCCGCCGCGCGGAGGAGCTCATCGCTGTCGAGGAGGCGGCCGTCGCCGTCGCACTTGAGCCGTACCGGCGCAGGCTCGCCGGGCGCAAGGCGGTGCTCTACACCGGCGGGGTCAAGAGCTGGTCGATCGTGTCCGCGCTGCAGGACCTCGGCATCGAGGTGGTCGGCAGCGGCATCACCAAGAGCTCCGACGGCGACGTGGACAAGATCCGCGAGCTGCTCGGCGACGCAAAGATGATCAAAGAGGGCAGTCCGCGCGAGCTGCTGCGGGTCGCCGAGCAGACCGGGGCGGACATCCTCGTCGCCGGCGGCCGCAACCAGTACACCGCGCTGAAGGGCCGGCTGCCGTTCCTCGATATCAACCAGGAGCGGCACATCCCCTACGCCGGCTACACCGGGATGGTCGAGCTCGCCCGGCGCCTCGACATGGCGATCGCGAGCCCGGTCTGGGAGCAGGTCAGCCGGCCCGCTCCCTGGGACCTGGTTGGAGCCCGCTGATGGCCGAGGTCGTGACCGGAGAGCGGCAGGCGGCGATCGACCCGCTCAAGCACAGCCAGCCGCTCGGGGGTGCGCTGGTCTTCCTGGGCCTCGCCGGCTCGCTGCCGATCATGCATGGTGCGCAGGGGTGCGCGTCGTTCGCCAAGGCCCTGCTCACCCGGCATTTCAACGAGCCGATCCCGCTGCAGACCACCGCGATCACCGAGGTGACCGCGGTCCTCGGCAGTGGTGAGGCGATGGTGGAGACGCTCGATGCCATCCGGAAGAAGCAGCGGCCGGAGATTATCGGCCTGCTCACCACAGGAGTCACCGAGGTCAGCGGCGAAGACGTCGGCGGCCAGCTGCGCAAGTACCTCTCGGCCTGGGACGAGACCGACTCGAGCGGGCCGGAGGCGGGGGCGAACGACTCCGCCCCCAGCGGGGCCCCGCTGATCGTCGGGGTCTCCACCCCGGACTTCATCGGTGGGCTGTCCGACGGCTGGTCGGCCGCGTTGGAGGCGCTGGTCCGAGCGGTGGTGCCGGCAGAGCATTCCGAAACGGAGCCTTCCGAAGCGAACTATTTTACCGGGCGCACCGCCTTCATCGCGGCCAGCGCTCCCGTAACGCATCTCACTACCGCTGGGTCCGCCGAGGCTGCTGGGTCCGCCAGGTCCCTGGGGTCCGCCGCCCGGCGGGTGGCGGCGGCGGACGATGGCGATCTGGATCCGCGCCAGCTCGCGGTCCTGGTCGGCCCATCCCTGACGGCGGCCGACCTCGACGAGCTCGGTGAGCTGATTCGCGCGTTCGGGCTCAACCCGGTACTCGTCCCCGACCTGTCCGGATCGGTGGACGGGCACCTGGCCCCCGCCTGGCAGCCCACGACGACCGGCGGCACCGGGCTCGCGCGGCTGCGGGCCCTCGGTCGGTCGCGGGCCGTGCTCGTTGCGGGTGCGACCGCGGCGGCGGCCGGTGACCTGCTCGCCGCCCGGACCGGCGCCCGGATCTTCCGCCACCGTCATCTCAGCGGGCTGACGGAGATGGACGCCCTGGTCACCGAGCTGATCGAACTCACCGGAGCGTCCGCGCCGACCCGGGTCCGGCAGGCCCGGGCCCGGCTCGCCGACGGTCTGCTCGATACGCACTTCGTCCTCGGCGGCGCCCGGGTCGCGCTGGCAATGGAGCCGGAGACCCTGGTCGCCGTCGGTTCCCTGCTGCACGACGTCGGGGCCGAGGTTGTGGCGGCGGTGTCCCCGACCGGCGCGCCGGTCCTCGCGGACGCGCCCTGGGACGAGGTCGTCGTCGGCGATCTGACCGACCTCGCCGAACGGGCCCGGGCGGGCGGTGCGCACCTCGTCCTCGGTTCCAGCCATGCCCGCGAGGTCGCCGACCGGATCGGTGCCGCGCACCTGCCCGTCGGCTTCCCGATCTTCGATCGGCTCGGCGCGGCGCTGGCCGGTACCGCCGGGTACGCCGGAAGCCTGCGCCTGCTCATCGAAGCCGCGAATCGTCTACTCGATCACGAGCACGTGCATCGCCGTCCCGGGCGGAGGTTCTCCGTGCCCGGCGCGGATGGGCAGCCCGCCCACCGGGCCGAGATCCCCACCCAGCCCGGCTCCGCGGGTGAACCCGATCAACTCGACAACCTGTTCCAGGAGTCTCCGTGTTGAAGATCGCCTTCGCGACCAGCGACGGCACCGCTGTGGATCAGCATTTCGGGTGGTGCCAACGGTTCGACGTGTACGAGGTCGGCCCCGAGGGATCCAGGTTCCTGGAGACCCGCGCGCTCGACGCGGCGCCGACGGACGAACAGGACAAGATCGAATCTAGGCTCGCCGCGGTCTCGGACTGCGCGATCCTCAACATCAGTGACATCGGCGGGACGGCCGCGGCGAAGGTGGTGAAGGCCCGGATTCACCCGGTGAAGGTGGTCAAGGGCACCGCCATCCCCGAGCTGCTCCGCCGCTACACCTCGACGCTGGCCGGCAATCCGCCGCCCTGGCTGCGCAAGGTGCTGCGGTCCCACGAGCCGCAGCCGGCGGCGACCTGGACCCGCGGCGGTGCCACGGCCCTGAAGCCCAAGGGGGACGCGGCATGACCGCGAAGACCGGTTTCCTCGGCGACCTGGTCGACCAGCTGCGCGCCGGGGACACCTACGGCCAACTGGAACGGTTCTCCGACGAGGACCTGCTCCGCCCGTTCATCGTCACTCGGGAGCAGCGCCGCGAGATCGCGGTGAACTGCGACATCGACGCCGCCGTAGAGGGCCGGGTGCGCTCCTTTTACCAGGCGGTCGCGGCGGCCACCGAGAAGGCGACCGGGGCGTTCACCACCACCGTGCTCGACCTCAGTCACGAGGGGTTCGGGCGCGTGATCATTTGTGCCGGGCGGCTCGTCGTCCTCTCCGACGCGCTGCGGGACGTGCAGCGGTTCGGCTTCGGCTCCATGGACGAGCTCTCCGCCCGGGGCGAGTCGCTGGTGACCGGTGCGACCAAGCAGATCGAACGATGGAACGAGGTGGCCCGCGATGACTCCTGACGCCCAAGCCGCCGACACCCCGGCCGGGGGCGCCCCGGCCGACACCGAGCTGCGGCTGCGCAAGCTTCGTAGCCGGGCCTCCCAGCTCAAGCTCGACCTGCACGACCTCGCCGAGGACCTCCCGATCGGCTGGGAGGGCCTGCTCGACGTCGCCCGCCGGACCTACGACGCCTATGCGGAGATCGCCCTCCTCGAGGGCCTGCTCGAGAAGGAGACATCGCGATGAGCGTGAGCACGGCCGCCGGCCAGCTGGCGGAAGTCCGCCGCTGTTCCACCGCCGAGGAGTACTTCACCCTGCTGGACGTCGACTACGACCCGCGGGTCCTGGCCGTCAACCGGCTGCACATCCTCCGGTACTTCGCCAACCAGCTGGTCGAGCTGCACAACACCCGGACCGAGGTCGGGAACCCGGTGGAGCTGCTGCGGGAGTACCGCGACGCGCTTGTCCGCTCCTACCAGGCCTTCACCGCCGCCTCCGCCCTGGACCATCGCCTGTTCAAGGTGCTGCAGGATCGCGCGCCGCAGGAGTCGTTCGTGCCCGCGTCGTCGATCACCGTCGAGCGGCTGGCCCCGACGGTGCCCCAGCCGTCGGGGCCAGCCGACCCGGTGGAGCCGTCCCAGTCCGCCTGGCCGCACCACGCCGCCACGTCCGCCGACTACCTGGGTGGAACCCGATGAACAGTACCTACGACGTCGGCGACCTCGTGGTCGCCGTCAAGGCATTGCGTAACGACGGCACGTACCCGGACCCGGCGATCGCTGTCGGTGAGATCCTCGTCGAGGCCGGCACCCGTGGCCAGGTCATCAACGTCGGCCTCTACCTGCAGGAACACATCGTGTACGCGGTGGCGTTCGACCACGGCCGCATCGTCGGCGCGCTGGAACGTGAGCTCGTCTCCCCCGAGCAGTGGCAGCAGGCGGCGGCTGTCGCCGCCGGCACCGCCGCACCCGCCGCGGCGACCACCGCGACCTCCTCTGCGACCGCTCCGGCGACCGGCACGGCGACCGCCCGGGGGGAAGGAAGGGCGGTCGTGAAGGCAACCCCCGTCAGCCTGCCGCTGCTGCCCACCGACCTGGCAGGCGAGATCCCCCGGCAGGCCACCGAGCTGGCGCCCGACACCGCCGCCGGCTGCGCGAGCAAGTCCAGCTGTGGCACCAGCGCTCCGGTGCGGGACCCGGAGATTGCGGAGAAGATCGCCAACCATCCCTGTTACAGCGCCGAGGCCCACCAGTACTACGCCCGGATGCACGTGGCGGTCGCCCCGGGTTGCAACATCCAGTGCAACTACTGCAACCGCAAGTTCGACTGCGCCAACGAGAGCCGTCCCGGCGTCACCAGCACCCTGCTGTCCCCCGAGGACGCCCTCGCCAAGGTCAAGCTGGTGGCCAGCGAGATCAAGCAGATGAGCGTGCTGGGGATCGCCGGTCCCGGCGACCCACTGGCGAACCCGAAGCCGACCTTCCGGACGATGGAACTGGTGGCCCGGGACTGCCCGGACATCAAGCTCTGCCTGTCCACCAACGGGCTGACCCTGCCGGACCACGTCGACCGCATCGCCGAGCTGAACGTCGACCACGTCACCATCACGATCAACATGATCGACCCCGAGGCCGGGGAGCGGATCTACCCGTGGGTCGCCTTCCGCGGCAAGCGGTACACCGGCCGGGAGGCGTCCCGGATCCTCTCCGAGCGCCAGCTCGAGGGCCTGGCGATGCTCACCGAGCGGAAGATCCTCTGCAAGGTCAACTCGGTGATGATCCCCGGGGTCAACGATGACCATCTCGTCGAGGTCTCCCGGAAGGTCAAGGAGCTCGGTGCCTTCCTGCACAACGTGATGCCGCTGGTGTCGGCGCCCGAGCACGGCACCCACTTCGGCCTGACCGGGCAGCGCGGCCCCACCCCGCAGGAGCTCAAGGCGCTGCAGGACCGCTGCGAGCAGGACGACGGCGCCGAGATGAACATGATGCGGCACTGCCGGCAGTGCCGCGCCGACGCCGTCGGCCTGCTCGGTGAGGACCGGGGTGAGGAGTTCACCCCCGAGGCGTTCCGTGGCCGTGAGATCGACTACGACCTCGAAGGCCGCCGGCAGACGCACAGCGAGATCGAACGGTGGCGCTCCGAGGTTGCTGCCACCCGGGGAGCGCTGAACATCTCGACCGGCGCGGTCATTCCCTCCGGCCCGGGCGCATCCCCCGATGAGGGCACCCCGGCCGGGGCCCGCCCGGGGAACGCCCGCCCGGAGGACGTCGTGCTCGTCGCTGTCGCGACCAAGGGCAGCGGCGTGGTGAACCAGCACTTCGGTCACGCGACCGAGTTCTGGATCTACGAGGGGGGTCCGGGCTGGGCCCGGCTCGTGCAGACCCGCGACGTGGACCGCTACTGCAACGGCCCGTCGGACTGCGACGAGGACGCCTCCAAGCTCGACAAGACGGTCGCGATGCTGTCCGACTGCGCGGCGGTGTTGTGCAGCAAGATCGGCCTCGGGCCGCGCGAGGCGCTCGAGAACGCCGGGATCGAACCGGTGGAGCTCTACGACCTGATCGAGAAGGCGGTGGCCGAGGTCGGCTCCCGCCTTGTTGCACATCGTGCCGAAGCGGAGGTTGCCGTCCGATGAGCGCCACCACCCCCACCGTCGAACTGACCGACCGGGCCGTGAAGCAGGTCCGTCACCTGCTCGCCTCGACTCCCGGCACGAGCGGGTTCAGCCTGCGGATCGGCGTCGACCCCGGTGGCTGCGCCGGCTTCATCTACAACCTGGCGCTCGTCCCCGGCGCTGAGGCCGAGGACGTCGTCGTCGGCCAGGACGGCTTCGACGTCGTCGTCCACTCGTCGATGGTTCACCTGCTGCGCGGGCTGCGCGTGGACTACACCGAGACGCTGACCTCCTCCGGGTTCACCTTCCATAACCCGAACGCGACCAGCTCCTGCGGCTGCGGGACGTCCTTCGGTGCCTCGGACTCCACCGAGCGCACCGCCGCGGACGCCCGCCTGCGCGAGCAGGTCGAAGAGATCATGGAGGAGATCCGGCCCTTCCTGCGGGGAGACGGCGGGGACGCCGAGGTCATCGCGACCCTCGCCGGCAACGGCGAGCCCGGGACGGCGGAGGTGCACCTGCGCCTTACCGGAGCCTGCGGCGGGTGCTCCAGCGCCACCGCGACCCTGACCGGCGTCATCGAGAGCCGGTTGAAGGAGGCCCTGCCCGAGATCGGCCGGGTCGCGCTGGTGTCCTGACAGCGCACTACTTGATCACCTGTTCGGCCTAACCCGGGGAGCGCCCGATGGTCACCGCCCGATTCCGTTCCCACCCGCGTCTGCTGGGGTCCATCTGCGCCGGGCCGCCGGCACCGTACCCATCCCGTCGGCAGGCGCCGTCCGTCTTCGACCCGCATCGACGGTACGAGCGGCAGTTGGGTATCCCGGGCTTCGGAGTGTCCGCTCAGCGGCGGCTCAGCGGCGCGACCGTCCTGGTGGCGGGGGTAGGCGGGGTCGGCGGAGCGGCGGCGACCTACCTGGCCGCCGCCGGCATCGGCCGGCTGATCCTGGTCCATCCGGGCGTTCTGGAGGAGCCGGACCTCAACCGGCAGACCCTGATGCGGCCCGACCGGG
>NZ_CDWRCL010000037.1:0-10451 GCF_977927575.1 Frankia sp. CcCS3 | reverse complement strand
CACAACTTCCCCGAGCGGTATCTGCTCAACCGGCTGTGCCTGGCGACGCAGGTCCCCCTGGTCGTCGCCGCGATGAACGCCACCGAGGCGTATCTGCTGGTGGTCCGGCCGGGTTCGCCCTGCCTGCGGTGTGTGTTCCCGGAGGGGGACCCGTCCTGGGAGCCCCTCGGTTTCCCGGTGCTCGGCGCGGTCGCCGGAACGGTGGGCTGCCTGGCGGCGACCGAGGCGTTGAAGATCGCCGGTGGATTCGCCGAGCCGGCGGTCGGCCGGCTGATCCACCTCGATCTGTGGGACACGGACCTGCGGACGCCGCGGACGCGGCGCGATCCAGCCTGCGTGGACTGCGGCTCTGGAGGCGCATCGTGATCTATCTTGACTACAACGCGACGACCCCGGTCGACCCGGAGGTCGTCCGGGCGATGCTGCCGTTGCTGCGGGACCACTTCGCGAATCCGGCCAGCTCGCACCCGGCCGGGCAGGCCGTCGCCCGGCTCGTCGAAGGAGCCCGGCGGGACGTGGCGAACCTCGCCGGCGCCCAGCCGCGTGACGTCATCTTCACCAGCGGGGCGACCGAGGCGGCCAACCTGGCGATCGCCGGGGTCCTGGCCACCGCCCCGCCGTCCTGCCGCCGCGTGCTCGTCGGAGCGACCGAGCATCGGGCGGTCCTCGCCGCGGCGGAGGCCGCGGCGCGGGTGCACGGGGCGATCGTGCAGACCATCCGGGTTCATCCCGACGGCACGATCGACCTCAACCACCTGCGCGCGCTGCTGCAACCGGTATGGGACGGTTCCGCCGTCGCGGGGGGCTCCGCGACGGCGGGGAACGGGGGGGTCCTCGTGGCCTCCGTCTCGAAGGTCGCCCTGGTGGCGGCGATGACGGCGAACAACGAGACCGGGACGCTGAACGACCCGTGGCCCATCGCCGAGCTCGCCCACGGGGCGGGGGCGTTCTACCTCGCCGACATCACCCAGACGCTGGGCCGGATGCCGGTTTCGGTCGCGGACGCCGGCATCGACCTCGCCGTCGCGTCCGCGCACAAGCTCTACGGGCCCAAGGGCACCGGCGCGCTGATCGCCGGCCGGCACGCCCGGTCGCAGCTGGCACCGCTGATCCACGGCGGCGGGCAGGAACGGGGCCTGCGCGCCGGCACGGTCAACACCGCCGGGGTGGTCGGCTTCGGCGCCGCGGCGCGGATTGCCGCCGCGGTGATGGAGGACGAGGCCCCGCGGCAGCGGGCCCAGACCGAGCTGCTGCACGATCTGCTCGTCGAGTGGCTCGGCGTCGATGCCGTCGAGCTCAACGGGCCGAGTGAGCGCGGCGGGGGCCGCGAATGCCGGCTGCCGAACACCATCAACCTGCGGTTTGTCGGTGCCGACGCCGACGCCGTCCAGGCCTGTCTGCCGGACGTGGCGGTGTCCGCGGGCTCCGCCTGTCACGGTGGCGGCGCCGAGCCGTCCCATGTGCTCACCGCGATAGGCCGGTCGACCACGGCGGCCATGGAGAGCCTGCGGTTCAGCGTGGGCCGGTTCACCACCGTCGACCAGATCCACGCCGCCGCCGCCGCGGTGGCTCGCGCGGTGCTGCGCGTGCGTGCCCTGGAGCAGAACCGATCGAACGATCTCTTCGACGGCCCCACCACCGAGTTCCGGGTGCAGGAGATCCTCACCGACCGGGTGTTCTCGCGGGCCCTGCGCATGCCCGAGGTGCCCGCCCCCCGATCCGCCTATCCCTGACCCGTTCCCCGCGCTTCCCTGACCCCGCTTCCGCGCTGTCAGCGTTGCCACGCGCGGTCCCGCTCGCCCGGCGCGGGCGTGCGTAGCCGAGAAGTTGAGATGAGGTTTCGCCATGCCAACCGAACAGTTGTCCGAACGACCCGACCCGGGGGTCACGCAACTGGAACACGTGGTGATCCGTTTTGCCGGTGACTCCGGCGACGGGATGCAGCTCACCGGTGACCGGTTCGGCGCCCAGGCCGCCGCGGGCGGCAACGACGTGGCGACGCTGCCGAACTACCCGGCGGAGATCCGGGCGCCAGCCGGAACCGTGGCCGGGGTGTCGAGCTACCAGCTCCACATCGCCGACCACGACATCAGGACCCCGGGCGACCGGCCCGACGTTCTGGTCGCCATGAACCCCGCGGCGCTCAAGGCGAACATCGCCGAGCTGCGTCCCGGCGGGGTCCTGATCGTGGACACCGACGCGTTCACGGTGATGGGCCTGGAAAAGGCCGGTTACGAGGCCGATCCCCTGACCAACGGGTCGCTGGACGCCTACCACGTGCACGCGATCAACCTCACCGGTCTCGCCGCCACGGCCGTCGCTGAGTTCAACCTGAAGCGCAAGGACGCTGCCCGGACGAAGAACATGTTCGCGCTCGGCCTGGTGTCCTGGATGTTCAGCCAGCCCATCGAGGACACGATCGCCTACCTGCAGAAGCGGTTCGCCGCGAAGCCGGACGTGCAGGCCGCGAACATCGCCGCGCTGCGGGCCGGGTGGATCTACGGCGACACCACCGAGGCCTTCGCGCTCGCCTACGAGGTGAAGCCGGCCAAGCTGCCCGCCGGCACCTACCGGCACATGAAGGGCAACAAGGCGATCGCCTACGGCCTGGTCGCCGCCGCGCAGCAGGCCGGGATGCCGCTGTTCCTCGGCGCCTACCCGATCACTCCCGCCTCCGACATCCTGCACGAACTGAGCGCGCTCGCATCCTTCGACGTGCGCTCCTTCCAGGCCGAGGACGAGATCGCCGCCATCGGCTCCGCGATCGGCGCGGCCTTCGCCGGGATGCTCGGCGTGACCGTGACCTCCGGTCCCGGGATGGCCCTGAAGACCGAGGCTCTCGGTCTTGCGGTGATCATGGAGTTGCCGCTCGTCGTCGTCAACGTGCAGCGCGGCGGGCCGTCGACCGGTCTGCCGACCAAGACCGAGCAGTCCGACCTGCTCCAGGCCCTGTACGGCAGGCACGGCGAGGCGCCGCTGCCGGTGATCGCGGCGCGTTCGCCCGCGGACGGCTTCGACGCCGCGCTGGAGGCGGCCCGGATCGCGCTGGCCTACCGCACCCCGGTCATCCTGCTGGCCGACGCCTACGTCGCCAACGGCAGCGAGCCGTGGCGGGTGCCCGAGACGGCGGAGCTGCCCAGCATCGGGATCGATCTCGCCACCGGCCCGAACGGGGTGGACGAGGCCGGTAACCCGATCTTCCTGCCGTACGCGCGGGACCCGATCACGCTGGCCCGCCCGCTGGCGATCCCGGGTACCCCGGGGCTCACACACCGCATCGGTGGTCTGGAGAAGGCCGAGCTGACCGGCGCGGTCTCCTACGACCCCGACAACCACGACCTGCTGGTCCGCACCCGACAGTCCAAGATCGATAACATCGACGTGCCGCTCCTGGAAGTCGATGATCCCAGTGGGTCGCCCGGATCCGGCGCCGATGTGCTGGTGATCGGATGGGGCTCGACGTGGGGGCCGATCGGTGAAGCCTGCCGCCAGGTGCGGCGCGACGGTATGAAGGTCGCCCAGGCGCACCTGCGCCATCTCGCCCCGCTGCCGGCAAACCTGGCCTCGGTGCTGTCGGAGTACCACACCGTGCTCGTCCCCGAGATGAACCTCGGGCAGCTCGCCGGACTCCTGCGCCGAGAATGCCTGATCGATACCGTCGGCTACAACAAGACCCGCGGCATGCCGTTCCGGGTGGCCGAGCTCACCTCCGTCATCAGCCGGATCATCCAGGGCATCGACGAGGAGCCGTCGGCGGAGGCGGCCTCGAAGCCGGTCGGGGACGTGAGCGCCCGGTTGAACGCACACCTTGGTTCGAAGCTCGGCACGGCCGGGGAGGCAGGACGATGATCTCGCTGAATGATGGATCCGGAGAACCGTCGGGTGACTCGGCGGGACGGCCGGCGCTGACCGTGCAGGACTACATGACCGGCAACGAGGTCCGCTGGTGCCCCGGCTGCGGGGACCACGCCATCCTCTCGACGATGCGGGGTCTGCTGCCGACCCTCGGCGTCCCGCCCGAGAACATCGTGATCGTGTCCGGCATCGGGTGCTCCTCGCGGTTCCCCTACTACCTCGACACCTACGGCATCCACTCGATCCACGGCCGGGCGCCGTCCTTTGCGACCGGAGTCTCGATCAACCGGCCGGACCTGGCGGTGTGGGTCGTAACCGGTGATGGCGACGCGCTGTCGATCGGCGGTAACCACCTTATCCACGCGCTGCGTCGCAACGTGAACCTCAAGATCATGTTGTTCAACAACCAGATCTACGGTTTGACGAAAGGTCAGCACTCGCCGACCTCCAGGATCGGCACGATCAGCCCGTCGAGCCCCCACGGGTCGCTCGACAACCCGTTCGACCCGGTTGCGCTCGCGCTCGGCGCCGGCGCGACGTTCGTCGCCCGCACGATCGACTCGGACCGTCGCCACCTCACCGCCACCCTCACCGCCGCCGCGGCGCACCAGGGAGCGGCGCTGGTGGAGATCCGGCAAGGCTGCCCCACGTTCAACGCGATTCCCCGTCAGCCGAAGCGGTCCGATGCCGATGCCGGCGCCGCCGGGGTCGCCGGGGCGAAGGGCGAGCAGGGGCCGATCCGGCTCTCGCCCGGTATGCCGGTGGTCTTCGGCGTGGACGAGCAGTACGCCGTGATCCGCGACCCGGCCACCGGGGAGCTGGCCGTCGGGCACAGCGGTGACTCCCGCGTCGTGGTGCACGATCCGACGGTGGAGAACTCGACCTACGCCTACGCCCTAGCCCAGCTGGCGCGGGCGGAGTTTCCGGAGCCGCCGATCGGCGTCTACCGGTCGGTCTCGCATCCCGTGTTCGACCAGCTGTTCCAGGAGAGGCTGGCGACCGCCCGGCCCGGCGGCCTAGGCGACCTGCGGACGTTGCTCCAAGGTGCCGACTCCTGGACGGTGGCCGGGTAGGTCGCCGCCGGGTGACCTACGGCTGGGATGAGACCTACGGCTGAGGCGAACCGGACCGATGGGCGGTCGCCGGGTGGACGCTCGGGGGCGAGGGGATCAGGCCTGTCAGGGCTGGCCTGATCCCCTCAGGGGATTCCGCGTTACTGTGCCCGGCTCGGCCTCGGCCCGGAGTGATCCCGGTTCCGGGCCCATGTGGTTTCCGTCATGGTCTCCGGCCGCCTGGTGATGACGGCCTCCTGGTGATGACGCCTGCACGCCGTTTTCCGGGATTTTTGTCACGCCGCTTTCTCGTCAATCGGCATCACCCGTCGGGAAACCCGCCGGGAAACCCGTCGAGACACATCGAGACACGTCGATTCAGGCGCGGTACGGGGAACGCCGGGAACGTCTCCAGCCGACTCCGGCCCCGAACTCTGCTTCGACCCCGGCCCCTGCTTCGGCCCCGAAATGTAGAGGGCCGGTGCCCGGACGGGATGGGTCCTGGGCACCGGCCGTAGGCCGGCGGTCTCGCTGACGCCGTGGCCGCGTCAGCCTTCGCCGGCGGCTTGTCTCGTCAGCGTCTGTAGGACGCGACGAAAGCGGTGTCCGCCCTGATCGGGCCGATCTTGCCGGCGCCGCCCGGATTACCGATCGGAGCATCCCGACCAGACAGGATGGCGGTGAAGAACCGGGCTTCGGGGACGTAATGAAGTAACAAATACGTGATCGAGAGCATCATCGCAGGTCACAGGCCTGTGGAGGGTTCGAAACGCGCAAGTTATTTCATTTCGACTCCTTCGTCCGCAATGAACTCGGCCTCGCTCGCCGGCACGATCCGGGTACTCTTGATCGCGTCGACCGGGCAGGCCGACTCGCAGGCTCCGCAGTCGATGCACTCATCCGGGTTGATGTACAGCTTGCGGCCGCCCTCGTAGATGCAGTCGACCGGGCACTCCTCCACGCAGGCGGTGTCCTTGACATCAATGCAGGGTGACAGGACGACAAACGTCATCGGATCCTTCTTCCCCGTTCGTCTTCAGTCACGGGGAAATCGTAACAGGATGTCGCCGGCCGAGGTGGGTGGAACTGTAAAGGATAGGTAAACAACTCGTCCGTGGAGCAACGAATTTCGATGGCCCGAAACGGGGGCGAAGAAATCTCCAGGGATATTTTTAACCATGAGATTTTCTTTGTCTGTATCTGGGCCGTCCGGGGCGCCCGCCGGATGGCGGCGGCACCCGCGCCGACGTGTCCTCAGCCGGTCATGAAGACGGTCTGCGCCGACCACCGTCCGCCAGGTGGTCGGCGCGGCGGGTCCTCTGCCGCCGGTTCAGACGTCGGTGTTGTCGGGGGGCTGAACCTGGCCGGTTGATGGAGCGTGTCCCGGCGAGGCCGGGGTTACGTGGCCGAGCGGCGCCGTACCGTCCCCCGCCTCGTGCCGCTCGGCGCGGAAACGCCTGAAGGCGGCGAACGCGCGCGGGCCGTAGACCGACGCCGGCCCGCCGTTCATCAGCAGTGCCACCCCGATGGCCTCGGCTGCTTCCTGGCAGGTCGCACCCTGCCGGACGGCGCCGTGGGCGTGTGTCTCGATGCAACCGTCGCACTGGGTGCTCACGGCGAGCGCCAGTGCGATCAGCTCCTTCGTGCAGCTGTCCAGGGCACCGTCACGGAGAGCAGCGTCGCCCAGGGCGCCGAGTCCCCGGTATACGTCCGGGATCAGCCGACGCAGTTCGCGGGCATGCGGGCGGATCTCGTCCTGGACCGGGCTGCCGGAGCTCATGGCCCTTGCCTTCCCGCCGGAGGCGACCGGGAACCGCCACGCCGGGAACGGCGGCCGAAGTCCGGCCTCGTGCCCGGGCGGTCGTGGGTGCCCGGGCGGTCGCGGCGAGGCCGAAAACGGTGAGCCTCGGCTTGTCCTTGGACTTGTCCCTGTTAGGGGGGCGACAGACCACTTCCGTTGGCGTACCGTCAGACATCGCCAAAGTCCGTGCATCGATTCCGGGATGTCCGGTTACCGTTCCGGGCCGGACGGGCTCCGCCCGCGCCTGCTCGCGACCCCGCTCACGCTCTCGAGGAGCGGCCGTCCCCCGCGGTGGGCGCTGATCGTCCGGTCCGCCCTGTCCCCGCTTCTCGTCCCTACCCCCGCTTCTCGTCCGGCTGCCATGCGATGGCGGCCTCTACTTCGAGGTATCCAGATGACGGCGAGTGTCCGTACGGACCCGTTCGACGTACTGCTGGTTGAGGACGACCCGGGGGATGTCCTCATGACCCGCGAAGCGTTCGCGGATGATCGGATCAACGGCAGGCTGCATGTCGTGAACGACGGTATCCAGGCCATGGCGTTCCTCCGCCGGGAGGAGCCCTTCACACAGGCCCCTACGGCCGACCTGATCCTGCTGGACCTCAACCTGCCGCGCCGCAACGGCATCGAGGTCCTGGCCGAGGTCAAGGCCGACGCCGACCTGCGACGTATCCCCGTCGTGGTGCTCTCCACCTCGGACGCTGCCGAGGACATCCTGCGCAGCTACAACCTGCACGCCAACGCCTACGTGACGAAGGCGGTCGACTTCGACCGGTTCGTAGACGACGTCCGGTTCATCGACGACTTCTTCATCACCGTGGTTCAGTTGCCCGGGCGCTGATCTGGTCGCTCATCAGGTGTACATGAGCCATGATCGCGCGGTGCCCGCCGACGGCGTCGGTCAACTACGGCGGTGAGACTACCGGCCTGCCAACACAACATCGACCAACACAACATCGGCGCGCGGCTCCCGCGGGAGCCGCGCGCCGACGCGTAAGGCTGAGGGGTGGTACGGCCTCAGACGGGCTGGACGTTGTCCGCCTGCGGTCCCTTCTGACCCTGCACGATCTCGAACTGGACGCTCTGGCCCTCATCCAGGGACTTGTAGCCGTCCGCCACGATCGAGGAGTAGTGGACGAACACGTCCGGGCCGCCACCGTCGACGGAGATGAATCCGAAGCCCTTCTCCGCGTTGAACCACTTGACGGTACCCTGCGCCACGATTATTTCTCCTTGCCGCGCTCCCGGTAAGCGTCCTTCGCGTACCGGCCTCGCCCCAGACCCCGGCCGGTGCCGTGGTCCAGCCGTGCCGTTCTCTGCGTAGGTCACGCACGGAAGAACAAGCAACACCTGCAGCCTACCCCTCCACCGACGTGGTGTGCCCGCTTGGCTCTTGTCCCGTCCGACTCGATGCGAAGCAGCCGACGAAACGTCGGTTATCGGGGTACCCGGCGGGTGTAGTGGTCCGGGGGCCCGGCGCTCGCGTAGCCGCTGCATCTCGGCGTCATCGGCGATGATGACCCAGGACCTGCCATCCGGGTGGCGCTGCGCGGTGATCCACCCCCGGTAGATCCAGGTGTAGAGGGTAGCGGTCGGCCTGCTGGAGGGCTACGGCGAGTTCGGTCACCGAGTACCGGTGTGGTCCCAGGCCGGTTAGCGCGGTGCGGGTGCCGCGAGGGTGGCGGACCCCGATGCCCAGCCGGCGGGTCAGGGTGAGGACCTGGCCGAGGCCGAAGCGGTCGGTGCGCTTGGGTGGGCGCAGCCCTCGGCATTGAGCGCCTCGGCGATCTGCCGGCTGGACAGGTACAGCTCACCTTCGTCCGCCAGGTCCTCCACAACCAGCCACAACCAGCGGCGACGATCCCGAAAGGTCTGATCGCGGGTGAGGTCACCCGATGTATACTCGGGAGGATATCTTGGAGGCAGCGCCTGCGGTCACCTGGTGCGGGATATGGAGGTCGGGATGCAGGTCGACGAGACGGCGATGGCGGATGTGATTCGGCGCCTGCGGCGCGCCGAGGGTCAGCTCCGCGGCGTAATCGGCATGATCGAGGATGGTCGCGACTGCGCTGACGTCGTCACCCAGCTTGCCGCGGTCTCCCGAGCTCTGGACCGGGCCGGATTTAAGATCATAGTGTCCGGGATGCAACAGTGCCTGGCCGCGCGTGAGAGCGGCGAGGCGGCACCGATGACCGAGACGGAACTGGAAAAGCTGTTCCTGTCCCTCGCGTGGCCCTCGGCAGATGTCGTGCCTAGGCCGGCGGCGGGTAGCCGGCCCAGGGACGCGATCGCTTCGGTCAGTGGGCGTTCGGTCAGTGGGCGAAGGTGACAGTGGGTAGGACGCGGCGCAGCCACATCGGGCTGTACCAGGCGGCCCGTCCGATGATCCGGAGCAGGACGGGTAGCAGGTGAGGCGGACGAGGGCCGCGTCCAGCAGCACGGCGATGCCGAGGATGACGCCCATCTCCTTTGGCGGCAGCGGTCCGGACAGTGCGAAGGTGAAGAACACCGCAACCATCACCGCGGCCGCCGCGAAGATGACCCGACCGGAGTGAGCGAGCCCGCCGACTATCGCCTCCCGCGGATCGGCGGAGCGTTCCCAGTGCTCCTTGGCCGAGGCGAGCAGGAACACCGTGTAGTCCATAGAGATCGCAAAGATCATTGCCAAGAAGAAGATCGGCCCCCAGGCGTCGAGGAACCCCTGGGAGGTGAAACCCAGCAGGCCCGCGCCGTGCCCGTCGGCGAAAACCAGCTTCGCGACGCCGAACGTGGCACCGGTCGCGAGCAGGTTCGTGACCACCCCGAGGGCGGCTGCCAGCGGCGCGGCGAGCACCACGAGCAGCAGCAGGAAACCCATCCCCAGCACCACCCCGAGCACCAGCGGGGTGCGGTCCGACAGCAGGGTGTGCAGGTCGATGTTCTCTGCGGCCGCGCCGCCGAGCAGGACGGCGGTATGCCCGTCGGGCGCGATCTGGGCCGGCCGCCCACCGGGCTCTCGACGTCGACCGGCAGATCGGCCTGCTGCTGCCCTGCAACGTCGTCGTCCGCGCCGCCGACGGTGGCACCGTGGTCGAGGTCCTCGACCCGCGGATCATGGTCACCGTCACCGGCCGCGACGAACTGGAACCGGTGGCGAAGGAGGCCGGCGCCCGCCTCGACGCCGCCCTCGCCGCACCGATCGGCACCGTAGGGTGAGAGCCATCCCACGGCGGCTCAGGGGACTCGGGCGTGGTGACGGCGACACGACCGCGAACGCCGGCCAGGACTCGACCGGGGCCGAGGCCGGCCAACCGGCCTTTCCCGGCATCCAGGGAACGTCGCCTCGAACGTTGCGATCGCCTCTCACCCGAGGTCCCCTGCCAGGCGACCCTCGGTCCCGTGTCAGATAAACAGCAGTTGGGCGCCGTCGGTCTTCTCAATAAAGTCCGCGGCGCTGATGATCCCTTCGACGTCCTCATACAAATCGGATTCGTCGAGGTGCATCATGTCGGCGGACATGCGGCAGGCTCACAGATGGCCGCCGGAGGCGACGATCTGCTCGAGGAACTCCGGCACCTCTGGCACGCCGACGTCGGCGATCTGTTTCTTCATCACGTGCGTCGTCATCGCTGTCATGCCGGGCAGGCCGCCCAGCCCCTGCGGCATGTGCGAGGCGGTATTGCCGAGCAGGGTGAACTGGCTCTTCGAAGTTAAGCGGGTTTGAGGCATCTGCGGGCTCGGCGGGTGGTTGCGCAGCGTGTTCG
>NZ_CDWRCL010000036.1:0-24718 GCF_977927575.1 Frankia sp. CcCS3 | reverse complement strand
GGTATCCGCAGGACTGGACGGCGCTGCGCTCCTCGGACTGGCACGCCTTCCGCGACCCCAATGAGGAGTGGGAGCAGACCATCTACCGGAACAACTCCAATGTTGTCCGGCAGATCCAGCAGAACCTCGAAAACGCGCGGGCGGCCCATGCCTACGATGGCTGGTCGCGGGGGTGGACCAAGTTCGTCGAGCAGCACCTGGGCGCCTGGATGCACGCTGAGAACGGTCTGGGCCTGCACGTGTTCGTCGCCGCTCAGCGGTCGGGCCCCACGAACATGATCAACACTGCCATCGCAGTGAACAGCGCGCACAAGCTCCGCTTCGCCCAGGACCTCGCCCTGTACAACCTGGAGCTGGCCGAGTCCCTGCCGGGGTTCGACGGATCGGCCCACCGCAAGGTCTGGCACGACGACCCGGCGTGGCAGCCGGTGCGGGAGAACGTCGAGCGGATCACCGCGGTCGCTGACTGGGCGGAGGCGCTCGTCGCCGCGAACATCGTGTTCGAGTCGCTGGTCGGCGTGTTGTTCCGCAGCCACCTCGTCATGCAGATCGCCGCCCGTAACGGCGACTACGTCACGCCGACCCTGGTCGGGACCGGCGAGAACGACTACGAGCGCGACCTGCGTTACACCCGCGCGCTGCTCAAGCTTCTCGTCACCGACGAGAAGTTCGGCGCAGGTAACGTCGAGACCATTTCCGGCTGGTTGTCTCGGTGGGTTCCGCTGAGCTTGAAGGCGGCCCATGAACTGCAGCCGATCTGGTCGCAGCAGCAGGAGAAAGTCATTACCTTCTCGGAATCCCTCGACGCCACGGTCAACGGGTTCCGGGCTGTCCTTTCCGACCTTGGTCTGCCCGAGCCGAAGGAGCTGACGCAGTGACCACCACGAACGAAAACCCAGAGCTCGGTAAAGCCAATCGGACCTCGTCAAACATGTGTGGCGTCACCCTGATGAACAACCAGAACGGGTATGTCGTCGCCGACGTCATGCGGAGCAAGCCCGGTATCCGCGTCGAGGAGTATCCGTCCATGATCCGGGTTGACGGCGAACGTAAGATCGAATTCGACTTCGACGAGATCTCGGATGCGCTCGGTTTCGATTTCGGTGTGTCCGACTTCGAAGAGATCATGTCCACGCACTACGGCCGGATGGTGCATCTCGACGACAAAACCGTACTTTTCGCCAACCCTGAGGACGCGGCGGAGTACATCGATTTCGACCTGAAAGTCGTCACTAACTGACCTGACCCGGGACGAACGGAACGGTCCACGCCGGGCTTATCCGGCCCGGCGTGGACCGGCCGTGGTGATATTGCGGAGGATATCCACATGTACGTCAAGGACAATGAGCGATACTTCATCGTGGATTCCCACCTGCACTTCTGGGATGGGAGCCCAGAGAACCAGGAGAACCGCTACGGCAAAGGTTTCATCGACTGCTTCTACGACTACCATGTGAATCTGAGCCCGCAGGAGTACCTCTGGTCACGGGAAAAGTTCCAGAAGTACTCTGCGGAAGTCATGGTGAAGGACCTATTCGAGGACGGTTACGTCGACAAGTGGATCTTCCAGTCCACCTATCTGACGGACTTCTACCGCAACGGTTTCAACACCACCGAGCAGGACGGCGCGCTCGCCGAGAAGTACCCCGGCAAGTTCATCGTGAACGGCTCCTTCGACCCGCGTGACGGCGAACTGGGCCTGCCGAAGCTGGCGGACCTGGCGGCACGCTGGAACCTCAAGGGCGTGAAGCTCTACACGGCCGAGTGGAAGGGCGAGTCCAAGGGCTACAAGCTGACCGACCCGTGGGTTTACCGGTATCTGGAGAAGTGCCAGGAACTCGGCATCCGCAACATCCACATCCACAAGGGTCCGACGATCTACCCGCTGAACCGGGACGCGTTCGATGTCGCCGACGTCGATGATGTGGCCACGGCATTCCCCGAGTTGCGGTTCATCATCGAACACGTCGGGCTGCCCCGGTTGGAGGACTTCTGCTGGATCGCCACACAGGAGCCGAACGTCTACGGTGGGCTCGCGGTGGCCATGCCGTTCATCCACAGCCGGCCGCGCTACTTCGCGCAGATCATCGGGGAGCTCCTCTACTGGCTCGACGAGAACCGGCTGACCTTCTCGAGTGACTACGCGATCTGGCACCCCAAGTGGCTGGTCGAGAAGTTCGTCGACTTCCAGATCCCGGATGACATGCAGGCCGAGTACGGCGTGCTCACCCCCGACATCAAGCGCAAAATTCTCGGTCTCAGCTCCGGCGTCGACGCCTCTCGTGGGCGCAGGGCAGTCCGTATGACCACACCCACAGTAACCAGTAGGACCGGCCTGGCCGCGGACGTCTGGGAAGCTTTGGGGCGGGTGTACGACCCGGAGCTCGACCAGCCCGTCACCGAGCTGGGATTCGTCCATGCTCTGGTGGCCCAGGACGGGCGGGTGCAGGTTCGGCTCAGGCTCCCGACCTACTTCTGCGCGCCGAACTTCGCCTACCTGATGGTGTCCGACGCGCACGACGTGGTGAAGGAGCTGCCAGGAGTCACCGAGGTGGACGTGGCCCTGGAGGATCACTTCGCCGCCGAAGAGATCAACGCCGGAGTCGCCGCCGGAGACGGTTTCCCGGCGAGTTTCCCCGGGGAGGCCACCGGAGGCCTCGACGACCTGCGGATGACCTTCCTGCGTAAGGCGCACACCGCCAGCCTGGAAGGCGCGGCCAAGCGCCTGGTAGCCGAGGGTTGGTCACCCGAGTCGCTGTACCGGGCCCGGCTGGCGGACATGCCGGAGTCGCCGGAACGACACAGCCTGCTGCGCCGACGGGACGCCCTCGGACTGTCCCTGGCTCCCGAGGCGCCGCTGTTCGTCGACGACGACGGCCGTCCGATCGATCGCGAGGCGCTGCCTCTCCGGCTGCGATTTGCCCGGACCGTCCGGGTGACGATCGACGCAAACACCACGGTCTGCCGCGGTCTGCTGGAGACGCGGTACGGCCCTGTGGACCGCACACCCATGACGTGACAGTGACGTGACAGCAACGAAGGCGGAGGTGGGCCGATGAGGGCCGTCCAGGTCATCAAGTACGACAACGCGCCGCGGCTGGTAGACGTCCCCGAGCCCAAGATCCTCCATCCGCTGGATGTGGTGGTCAGAATCGGCGGCGCCGGTGTCTGTCGGACCGACCTGCATATCATCGAAGGGCAGTGGGAGCAGAAGTCGGGCGTGACCCTGCCGTACGTGCTCGGGCACGAGAATGCCGGCTGGGTGCACGAGGTCGGTTCGGCGGTGAGCGACATAGCCGTGGGCGATCCGGTCATCCTGCACCCGCTGGTCACCTGCGGGCTGTGCCAGGCCTGCCGGGACGGCGACGACGTGCACTGCGCCCGGGCGTCCTTCCCCGGGATCGACAGCGACGGCGGCTACGCCGAACTCCTGCGGACCAACGCCCGGTCGGTGGTCAAACTCGACCCGTCGTTGCAGCCGGCGGATGTGGCGGCACTGGCCGACGCCGGACTGACCGCCTACCACGCGGCACGCAAGGCAGCCGCGGCACTGAGTCCCGGTGACCGGGTCGTGGTGATCGGAGCCGGCGGTCTGGGCCACATCGGTGTGCAGGTGCTGCGTGCCCTCACCCCAGCCGAGATCATCGTCGTCGACCGCTCCGCCGAGGCGTTGCGGCTCGCCGGCGAACTGGGCGCCGACCACACGGTGCGGGCCGACGGCAGCGAGGTGTCCGCGGTACTCGATCTCACCGGGGGCAACGGCGCCGAGGCGGTCATCGACTTTGTCGGTGAAGGCGGTGCGATCGAAGCGGGTGTCGCCATGCTGCGTCGCGCCGGTTCGTACTATGTTGTCGGCTATGGCGGGGTGCTGAACGTCCCCACCATCGACATCATCTCCACTGAGATCAACTTCATCGGTAACCTGGTCGGATCGTACAGCGACCTCGTCGAGCTGATGGTTCTCGCAACCCGTGGCAAGGTCACCCTGCACACGAGTGCCTACCCCCTGGCAGAGTTCCACCAGGCGCTCGACGACCTTCACCACGGCAAGGTGCGCGGTCGGGCGATCCTGATCTCCTGATCTACTGATCACCCGGACCCGGTCTGTGAATGGCTCGGGAACCCAGGGCTCCGGCGGCGCGACTGTGCGATCGGATCGGGCTCCAGGTGGGGCTGGCTTCGCCATCATGCCCCGCCAGCTGCTCGCCGCCACGATCGTGCCGCCCTCGGCCCGCCCTGACGGATACAGAGCGGAAGGACTGAGGAAGAGATGGCCAAGGATCTGCGGTTCAACGTCGAGGCGCGTCGCCTGCTGGAGGCCGGGGTCAATGCCCTGGCGGACGCCGTCAAGGTGACTCTGGGTCCAAAGGGCCGCAACGCCGTCATCGAAAAACTGACCGGGCCACCCACCATCACCAATGACGGTGTGACCATAGCCAGGGAGATCCAGCTGCGTAACCCCTTCGCCAACATGGGGGCGCAACTGGTCAAGGAGGTCGCGACCAAGACCAACGGCACTGCCGGCGACGGAACCACCACCGCCACCGTGCTCGCGCAGGCCCTCGTCCGGGAGGGTCTGCATGCCGTGGACGGGGGCGCCAACCCGATGTTTCTCAAGAACGGCATCGAGGCTGCCGTGGCCGCCCTGCTGGAGGAGTTTGAAAAGTACCGGGGAGAGGTCGATGGCGAGGCCGATCTTGCCCGGGTGGCGACCCTCGCCGCCAACAACGATGCCCGGATCGGCGACGTCGTGGCCGCGGCCCTTGGCCGGGTGGGCTGTGACGGGGTGGTCACGGTCGAGGAATCCCCGATATTCGGACTCGAGGTCAGCTTCGTGGACGGTATCGAGTTGGACAACGGGTACCTCTCGCCGTACATGGTCACCGACACCGAGCGGATGGAGGCCGCCTACACCGACCCCTACATCCTGTTGACCAACGAGAAGATCTCTCAGGTTCAGACCCTGATGCCGGTCCTCGAGCTGGTCACCCGGGCCGGCGGCCAGTTGATCGTCTTCGCGGAGAACGTCGAGGGACCGGCACTGGGCATGCTGGTCGCCAACAATGTGCACGGGACCTTCCGGTCCGCGGTGGTCCGGGCACCCGGTTTCGGTCACCGCCGGTTGGCAGAGCTCAACGATCTCGCGGTTTTTCTGGGCGGTCAGGTGATTACCGTGGATGCCGGGCTTTCCCTGGACCGGGTCACCCTCGGCCAGCTCGGGCGTTGCAAGAAGGCCACCATTACCGAGCATGTGACTACGATCGTCGACGGCGCCGGTTCCGCCACCGAGATCCATGCCCGGATCGACCAGCTCAAGCGGGAGTTCGAACGGGCGGAGAACCCCCACGACCAGGACACGTTGCAGACCCGGATCGCCCGGCTGTCCGGCGGCGTCGCGGTGATCAGGGTCGGCGCCGTGACCGGCGTGGAGCTGAAGGAGAAGCTGCACCGGGTCGAGGACTCCCTCGCGGCGGCACGGGCTGCTCTCGCCGAAGGTGTCGTGGCAGGCGGTGGTACCGCACTGCTGCAAGCGGCCTCGGCCCTTGACAAGCTCACGCTGGCCGGCGACGCCGCTGAAGGCAGGGAGATCGTCCGGCGGGCCATCGCCGAACCACTGCGCTGGATCGCGATCAACGCTGGCTATGACGGCGACGAAGTGGTCAAGCGGGTCGCCGAGCTGCCGCGCGGTCACGGTTTCAACGCCGCGACCGGAGAATACGGGGACATGGCCGGCTTCGGTGTCATCGACCCGGTGAAAGTCACCCGTTGCGCGCTGCAGAGCGCGGCGTCGATCGCCGCGCTCTTGCTGACAACGGAAACCCTGGTTGTCGAGGAGGTCATCGGCAACCAGGGCGCCGTGATTGCTCCCGGATTCGGGGATCTCGCGGAGGGCCTGGTCCGGCCTTCCAACATCGCCTGATCGCCAGGCGGCCGATGGCGTGCCGGCAGCTGCCGGCACGCCATCGGCAGGAACGGTCTCGCGCCCGGTCAGCATCACCGTTTCCGGAGCGGATGACGCCGGTCCGGCGGGCCGCCTACCGCCGGACCGGCTTCGCGACTCTCCGCTTCGTACGGACCGCCGGCGCGGGGCGTGCCCTGGTTCAGACTGGGCCAAGGGCGATCCGCCCCACCTGGGACGCGTCAGGCGGTGATGCCGTAGGCCTTCAGCTTGCGGTAAAGGCCGGACCGCGACATCCCGAGCCTGGCGGCCGCCAGCATTCGGTTGCCCTCGGTCTCTTGGAGGGCGGCGACAATCGTGTCCCGCTCAGCTGCCTCCAGCGGGGTGAGCACGTGCCGCGAGGTGGTCTGGCAGTACGCCGGCAGGTCCTGGGCCTGGATCTCCCCGACCGGTCGCCGCCGCAGCGCGTGTTCGAGGGCCTCGCGCAGCTGGGAGATGTTGCGTGGCCAGGAGTAGCGCGCGATGATCCGTTCGGCGGCTGGACTGAGCCGCACCTTGCGGTTGGGGGCTATGCCGCGCAGGACCGACGAGGTGATGGTGGAGAGGTCATCGGTACGGCATCGCAGCGGCGGCACGGTGATCGCTACCTCGAAGTGGCCGAGGAGTGCGTGGAACGGCAGGTCGGAGTCCAGCGAGGAGTCCGACAGGGTCGCAACGAATGAGGTGGTGCCGTCGAGCCGGCCGATCGCAGTGAAGAACGCGTCGAGCTGTTCGACTCCTTCGGTGCTGGCCTGGTCGACATTGCGGACGATGTAGAGGGTCGGCTCTGGCTTGCCCGCGAGCAGAGAGTCGATGTCGGTCTCGGAGTTCTCGATGGTCAGCTGGGAGGCGTCCATCGACACGCTTCGGCTGCCCGGGTGCGAGGCGTGGAAGATCTCGGCGACCAAGGTGAACTTGCCGGTGCCGGTCTCACCGAGCACGATCGCCGGCTTCTCCGCCATGAGGGCTTCGCGCAGCTTGTCGCACGCGCGTACCCACGCCGGTGACCGGCCACCGGTAATGGTCTCGTGCGGCCGGTACAGGTCGCCGGCGATGCGGGAGGTCTGCGGGGTCGCGACCGCGATCTGTGGCAGCACCTGCTCGGTGAAGTCGCCCGGCGATCCGGCCTTCTCCGTGGCAACGAGGTCGGCGATCACCACCATGCCGGCCACCTCGGAGCCGGTCAGGATCCGGGTGCCCCGGATGTGGACCATGCGTCCCCCCGGCAGGACCAGGGTGTCGCTCACCCGGTCGCGGCGGCTCATGAGGAAGGTCGCGTGCTCGCGCAGGGTCAGCTGCTCGCTGGCGTCGAACAGGCGCTGGGCCGGGGCGTTGGCGATGAAGACCGAGTCACCGAAGGCGAAGACGGCCTGCCGGGACGCCCGGGCTTCGGCGCGCAGGTAGGTCTCGAAAACGGCCTGCTGGGACTGGCTGCGATCCAGCAACAGGTTGCGGCTGATGTCCTTGGCGGCACTCTTCACCAAGGTGTGCATCAGCGGGCTCCAGGTCTGGGTGAGCGTGGAGATGTCCAGCACTCCCTCTACCCGGCCGGTGAGAGGATCGATGACCGGGGCGCCGGTGCAGGCGAAGCATTGCAGGGGCTCGGTGAAGTGCTCCGGCCCGACGATGCTGACCGGCTGACCGGCCTCGATCACGGTGCCCACACCGTTGGTGCCCATCATCGACTCGGAGTAGTTGAACCCTGGCGCGAATTCGACCCTGTCGAGCAACCGCCCGACCGTCGATGACAAGTCGATGCGCTGAACCAGCCTGGCCTTGTGGTCGGTCAGGGCGATGACCAGCGGGAGGTCCGCGGTGTCGTTGCCGAGCTGAGTGAGCACCGGGCGTGCGCAGCGCACCAGCCGGGACCCGGTGTCGATGTCGTCGATGTAGTCGCTGTGCGGCCGTGCGCTGTCGACGCCGGCCGCCTGGCTGCGTTCCCATGATGCCGCGAGCACGTCGGGGACACCGACGGCACCCGCGCGGCCGCACTCCAGGAAGTCTGCCCGGGCTGCGGCCACCCGTAAGAGGCGGTTCGCGGTGTCCGGCATGTGCACCTCCTCGGGGATCCTGGATGGCCCCGTGGAAGAACATCGTGGCTGAGAGCCACGCCACATCCAAGAGCAGTGAGTGTCCAATTTTGGGACACCGACACCCGGTGGGACACCAGCAGGGTTGTCCCAACAACGGGGCCTGCGCATGGAACCCAGGGAGTCACGAACCGAGGAGCGTCATGGACACCCTGATCAACATCGACAACGGTGGCACGCTTACCGACATCTGCGTCTGGGATGGCGACCAGTTCACCTACACCAAGACCCTCACTACTCCGCACGACCTGTCGGAGTGCCTCTTCGACGGGATCGAGAAGGCCTCGGCCGCCCTCTACGGCGAGGCCAACACGGAGAAGCTGCTGCACGCTACGCAACACATCCGCTACTCGACCACGCAGGGCACCAACGCCCTGGTCGAGCGGCGGGGCCCGATGATCGGCATCCTCAGCACGATGCCGGGCCTGTTCGAGCAGATGCGCAGCCGTGAAGCCGAGAAGGACCTCTTCGACGGCCTGATCGCCGACCGGGTGCTCACCATCGACATGGGCGCGACCGATGAGGAGATCGACTTCGAAGTCGTCCAGCGGATCAACCAGCTCACCACCCTGGGTGCCGCCCGGGTGGTGGTGGCTGGTGAGTCGCCGGAACAGGAGCGTCGCCTACGCAGCGTGTTGCTGCGCAAGTTCCCGCGGCACCTGCTCGGCTCGATCCCGCTCCTGTACTCGTGGTCCCTCGCCGGCGACCGGGACCACCCGCGCCGGGTGTGGTCGTGCGTGCTCAACTCGTTCCTGCACCCGACCATGGAGCGGTTCCTGTACGCGGCGGAGCGGCGGCTGAAGTCGTACAGGGTGCTCAACCCGCTGCTGGTATACCGCAACGACGGAGCCTCCTCGCGGGTGGCCAAGGCGGTGGCGCTGAAGACGTACTCCTCCGGGCCGCGCGGCGGCTTGGAGGGTACGGCGGCGCTGGCTCGCACGTACGGCCTCGAGCACACGCTGATGATGGACATCGGCGGCACCACCACCGACGTGGGGGTCGTCCGCGGCGGTGCGGCGGCGGCCGATGAGCGCGGCACCATCGAGGGCGTCTCGATCTCCTACCCGATGAGCAACGTGCACTCGACCGGTGTCGGCGGGTCCTCGGTGATCTCGGTGGTGGACGGGCAGATCACGGTCGGGCCACGCAGTGTGGGGGCGGCCCCCGGCCCGGCCTGCTTCGGCTTCGGTGGCAAGGAAGCCACGATCACCGACGTCAACCTGCTGCTCGGCATCCTCGACGCCAGCACCTACCTCGACGGCACCTTCCGGCTCGACGCCGACCGTTCGGCCGCGGTCATCACCGAGACCATCGCCGAGCCGCTGGGCATCAGCCTGGAGGAGTCGCTGATCCGGATGGAGCAGGCCTACTTCGAGGCGCTGGCACACTCCTTCGCACACCTGATCCAGGAGAACTCGACCCTCGTCGCCTTCGGTGGCGCCGGCCCGATGAGTGCCGTCGGTGCCGCTCGTCCGGCAGGGGTGAAGAAGGTGCTGATCCCGCGGATGGCAGCGGTCTTCTCCGCGTTCGGCATTGCCTTCTCCGACATCGGCAAGACCTACGAGGTCGGCGTGCCGGAGCCGACCACGGCAAGCACCGCGGCGACGTACGACGAGATGCTCGCCCGGGCCAGGCGCGACATTTTCCAGGAGGGCTACGACCTCGACGACTGCCGCACCGAGGTATTGCTCACCATCGAGGAGACCGACGGGTCGCCGGTGGAGACCAGGCCGTACCAGTCCGGCGACGCCGTGGACTTCCCCGGGAAGCAGGTCTCCCTGCAACTGTCGGTGACGGCCGCGCTGCCGCACCCCGAGGTTGCTCCCGACACCGACGTGCCCGCGATCCGGGTGACGAGCAATGAGACCCGCCTGGTCCGTTCCGCGCCCGACCAGGTCGACAAGGTGCCGGTGTTCGTGCTCGCCGAGATGCCGCCCGGTGGGAGTGGCGAGGGCCCGGTGATCGTCGAGGGTCCGTTCTTCACCGCTCGCGTGCTGCCCGGCTGGCAGTTCCGGGTCACCGCCTCGGGGGACCTGCTGCTGACCGACACCCAGTGACCTCCTTGACCACCCCGAGCATCCCCTGACCGCCACGAGAGGAAAGTCATCATGCGGGTCCCCATGACCGAATACCTGGTCATCGATCTCGATACCGAGCGCTGGGTCTGCCGGGTGTGCGGCCGCGACATCTGGTCTGCCCACGGGAACTACAAGCTCGGCTGCCTGGTCTACGACCGCGACCCACGGGAGATCCACCAGCCGATCATCAACCCCGACCGCTACGAGTTCACCTTTTCCCCGGACCCGGCGTACTGCCGGATCCTGGAGTTCTACTGCCCCGGCTGCGCCACCCAGATCGAGACCGAATACGTGCCGCCGGGACACCCGCCGACGGCCGATCTCGTCATCGACGTCGCCGCGCTGCGCGCCCAGTGGGAGGAACGCGGCGTCGACCCCGAGCAGGTCCACAACTACGGGCCCGGCGAGGACGCGCAGAAATACACCGCCATGCACAAGGCGACCGGCCACATCCGCTGATCTCGCAGGGAGAACCGAGACAATGAAACGTATCTCCGTCGACATCGGCGGCACCTTCACCGACTGCTTCTTCGTTTGGGACGAGACCTACGTCGAGGCGAAGGCGCTGACCACGCACCACAACCTGGCGCTGGGCTTCAACGAGGCGCTCGACCTGGCGTGCAGCCGGGCCGGACTGGACCGCGGCACCGTGCTCACCGAGGTCGACTCGGTCCGCTACGCCACTACCCTGGGCACCAACGCTCTCATCGAGCGCAAGGGACCCAAGGTGGGGGCGATCGTCACTCATGGCTTCGAGGACACCATCCCGCTCTCCCGCGGCCGGGGGTACGGCGAGGGCCTGGACTACTCGATGCAACAGAACCTCCCGGCAGCCGAACGGCCCGAGCCGCTGGTGCCGCGGTACCTGATCCGCTCGGTCAAGGAACGCGTCAACTCGGCCGGCAAGATCGTGGCGAGGCTCGATCCCGAGGACGTCCGCACGGTGGTCCGTGAGCTGGTGGATGCCGGCGCCGAGGCCCTGGTGGTTTCGCTGGTCAACGCCACCGAGAATCCCGAGCACGAGCTGGCGATCCAGGAGATCATTCTCGACGAGTTCCTGGCCCACGAGCTGGGTGCCATCCCGCTGCTGCTGGGCCACCAGGTCTCTGGTCGCAAGGGCGAATACGTGCGGGCGACCTCCACCATCGTGGACGGCTTCCTGCACGAGATCATGTTTCACGCGCTCAGCCAGCTCTCAAACAACCTGCGCGACTCCGGCTACGGCAAGCCGATGCTGGTCATCCACAACTCCGGTGGCATGGCGCAGATGAACTCCACCGACGCCCTGCAGACCATCCACTCCGGTCCGATCGCCGGCGTCGGCGCCGCGGAGCACCTGTCGAACGAGACGGGCCTGGGCCATGTGATCTCCACCGACATGGGCGGCACGTCCTTCGACATCGGCCTGGTGCCTGAGGGCGGCGTGAAGCACTATGACTTCCTGCCGACCATCGACCGCTGGCTGGTGTCGGTGCCGATGGTGCACCTCGACACGCTCGGTGCCGGCGGCGGCTCCATCGCGTCGTACGACCGGATCCACAACTCCATCAAGATCGGCCCGGAGTCGGCCGGCTCCAACCCCGGCCCGGCCTGCTACGACCGCGGCGGACTGCGCCCGACGGTGACCGACGCCGACCTGTTGCTCGGCTATCTGGACCCGGACAACTACGCCAACGGCTACATCAAGCTCAACCCGAATCGCTCCCGGTTCGCCGTCGAAGAGAACCTGTGCGACCAGCTCGACATGGACGTTCTCGACATCGCCCGCGCGATCAAGGATGGCGTCGACGAGCAGATGGCGATCGGCATCGGCAAAGAGCTGCGGGTGCGCGGCTACTTGCCGGAGGACTTCACGATGCTCGCCTACGGCGGCAACGGTCCGCTGCACGCCTGTGGTATTGCTCGCCATGCCGGCATCAAGCAGATCCTGGCCCCGCCGTTCTCGTCGGTGTTCTCCGCCTGCGGCGCCGGCAACATGAAGCAGCTGCACTTCCACGAGCGCGGCGTGCACATCACGATGTACAACGCCACCTCCCGGTCGCTGTACGACAAGTACGAGGAGTTCAACGCGATCGTCGAGGAACTCGAGGCCCGGGGCCGGGAGGACCTGGTGCGTCAGGGCTTCGCGGCCGAAGACGTGAAGTACCGCCTGGAACTGGACATGCGCTACGGCAACCAGTTGCTCACCCAGGCTGTCGCCCTCGACATCAACCGGATGAACGGTGTCGGCGACGTACTGCACATGATCCGCACCTTCGGTGATGTCTACAGTCACCGGTTCGGCGCCAGCAGCGCGGCACCCGAAGCCGGGATCCGGGTGGGGACCGTGCGGGTGGCCTCCTATGTCGACGGCGACGTCGTCAACTTCGACTCGCTGGAGGCCGGCGGCGAGCGCACGGTGCCGACCGAGGTGTCGCACCGCAAGGTCTACTTTATCGGCCAGGACGACTCGATCGAGACGCCGGTCTACGACCAGACCGCGCTGTCGCACGAGCGGGTGATCCCCGGTCCCGCGATCGTCACCACCGAGAACACCACTTACCTCGTCGAGCCGGGCTGGCGTCTGGAGCCGACGGTGCAGGGCGCCGTCTGGTTCCTGCAGGACTGATCGAGTACACCGTCGAGCGCACCAGGGAGAAGACGATGACTGTCACGGACGACAGCGCCACGCAGGAGCAGGCCACCGAGCAGAGCACCCTCACGCCCCAGGAGCGGGAGTGGGTCGACCAGTTCATGGACGAGACCACTCTCTTCCTCGGTCCCGACCCAGTGATCATGCGTGACCACTCCATCCAGGAACGGACGTCGCGGGAGGAGACGGCGATCGCCGCCGGTGTCGACCGGCTGGTGGTCGAGCGGATCCGCAAGCGGATTGCCGGTGCACTCGACGAGGGCTACGAGATGTGCGAGGCACAGGGTGCCGCACCCGGGGCGAAGTGGGGTGACCTGACGACCGCGATCTACACCGCGGCCGGGGACGTCTCCTACCTCTCCTGCCACGGGGTGATCGCGTTCTCCGCGATCCTGCACTACCCGATCCGGTACATCGTGAAGTACTGGAAGGACGAGCCGACCGTCGGCATCCACGAGGGCGACGGATTCATCCACAACGACGCCCGGTTCGGCAACGTCCACAACACCGACCAGTCGATGATCATGCCGATCATACGTGGGGGCGAGATCATCGCGTGGGTAGCGGCGACCATCCACGAAGGCGAGAACGGCGCCTGCGAGCCGGGCGGCATGCCGTCAGGCTCGGAGACCCCGTTCGACGACGGCCTCCGGATGAGCCCGTTCAAGATTGTCGAGCGTGGTCATCTGCGCCGAGACCTGCTGACCTTCCTCCAGCACTCGGTGCGCGACCCCAAGCTGCAGCTGGCCGACCTGAAGGTGAAGATCACCGCGGTGCGCAAGATCATGGAGCGCATCGACAAGGTCATCGACGAGGTTGGCGTCGACACGTTCGTGGCGGCCCTGCGGGTCACCGTCGAGGACGTCGACGCCGAGGTCCGCCGCCGGATCTCCGAGCTTCCCGACGGCACGTACTCCTTCAACCAGTTCATGGATTCGACGCTGAAAGAGAACATCCTCATCAAGATCGCCTGCAAGATCCACGTCAAGGGCGACAAGATGACCGTCGACCTGCGTGGCACCGGACCGGAGATCATCAACCGGGCGATCAACTCTCCGCTGTGCTCGGTGAAGTCGATGATGATGCAGGCGATCCTGGCGTTCTGGTGGCCAGACCTGCCGCGCTGCACGGCGGCGATGAGCTGCATCGAGATCATTTCCGACGAGGGCACCTGGGCCGACGCGTCCTATGACGCCCCGATGGGGCAGTCGTTGCAGGCCTCGTTCCGAGGCTTCTCGATGATGCAGGCGCTCTACGGAAAGATGTCGTTCTCCACGCCGCACAAGTACTCGAACATCGTGGCTAACTGGTTCAACCAGATCAACACGTTCCTGTGGGGCGGTGTCACCAAGCACGGCGACATGGTCGGCAACCTGTGTGCCGACCTCAACGGCATGCCCGGGGGAGCCAAGCCCTTCCGGGACGGTGAGGACGCCGTCTCGCCGCTCTTCTGCGCCATGGCCGACACGGCCGAGCAGGAGGTCATGGAGGAGGAGGTGCCCTTCATGCAGCTGGTGGCCAAGCGCCTGGTCCGCGACAACATGGGCTTCGGCAAGTTCACCGGCGGCATGGGCTACGAGATGATCGTGGCCGCCGAGGGCACGCCGGAGTGGGGCTTCATGACGGTGACCTCCGGAGCGAAGTTCTCGTCCATCTACGGCATGTTCGGGGGCTACGGCTGCAGCACCTACCCGCTGGCGATGGTCAAGGGCACGAATGTCTACGAGCACATTCGCCGGGACAACAAGAAGTTCGACCTCTCGATTGAGAAGGTCATGAACGAGCGTCCGTTCCCGGATGGGAAGTACTCGACCTATCACATGGGTCTGCAGTACGACCGCGCCAAGGACGGCGAGCTCTACATGATCTCCCAGGGTGCCGGTGGTGGGTACGGTGACCCGCTGGAGCGTCTGCCTGAGTCGGTGGTGCGCGATGCCGAGCTCGGCCGGATCAGCCAGAAGGTCGCCGAGGAGATCTTCGGTGTCCGCTATGACCCGATCACCTTCCGGCTCGACGCCGAGGGCACCAGGCAGGCCCGCGAGCGGGTCCGCCAGACGCGCCTGACGCGCGGCAAGCCCTACGCGGAGTTCGTCAAGGATTTCGTCACCGAGGAGCCGCCGAAGGACCTCCTCTACTACGGCTCCTGGGGCGGCGACACCAACGACCTCACCGCCACGGTGTTCACCATCGACGGTCCCCAGCGGGTCAAGGCGCCACTGAAGGAACTGCCGATCATCGTGATCCCGGACCGCCGGGAGCTGAAGATCGCGGCGCTGGAGGCGCGCGTGCGGGAGCTGGAGGACAGGCACGGCGAGGACGTCAAGCGTCTCGCCTGAGGTTCCGTCTCGCCTGAGGTTCACAGAGCCCTGAGGTTCAAGGAGCACTGAATGTCTTCTCTCACTGCCCTGCTCGCTGCCGCGCCCGGCGGCCGGGCGCTGGTGATCGACCATGATGCCTACGCGACGGCAGTGCTACGGCAGGGCAGCGAGATCCCCTGGGGTGACCTCGCCGCCCTGACCGGGAACGTCGCCCAGGTCCATGCCCTGCTGGACCCGGATGCGGTGTTCATCAATGCCGAGGCGTTCTACGACGCGTATCTCGCGGCGACGCCTGACCTGGTGAGCGCCCTAGGGAAGCGTAGCCGCACGGGCTACGCGTTACGCACCCTGCTCGGTGACGAGCCCGCCGTCGAGCGGTTGGTTCTGACCATGCGCACGCTGGCGGACTCGACCCGGCGACGGGTCGTGCTGTCGGTGCCGTCGCCCGCGAGGTGGTTGCTGCGGGCACACGACCGGGCCGGTACGGGGCTGGACGAGGTGAGCGAGGACCACGTCGACAGCGCCTCCATGTACCTCGCCGAATGGCTGGGGCGCCTGGGGTCGCCGCCGCTGGGACTGCTGCTCCTTGATGCCCGGGCCTGCTCCGGGGACTCCGCCACGCTGGAGTCCCCGGAGCAGGCGGGTGGCTATACCTCGCTGACCAATGTGGCCGGGCACTTCGACTGGACGCTGGCGGTGCGATTCGACTCCTCGGTTGACGTGGCCGGCGATGTCACGCGGGCTGTCGTCCTTCCCGAGGCGTTCTGGCATGGCGAGGGGGAGGCACCTCGTGACGGAGCCCAGCTTGTGCTGACCACCATCCCGGCCAATGCGCCGCCCGAGACGGTTCTGCTGCGCCGGGCTCTGCTGAAGGAGGGGTGAGATGGACAAGGTTGTGGCGTCGGCGCAGGAGGCGGTCGCCGACATCCCGGTCGGGGCCAGCGTGGCGAGTGGTGGCTTCGGGGTCTGCGGTATCCCGTCGGTGCTCCTTGCCGCGCTCGCCGAACAGGGGGCCTCGGACCTGACCGTCATTTCCAACAACTGCGGGATCCCGGGTGTGGGTAACTCGCTGCTGCTGGAGGGCGGGCGGATCCGCCGTCTGGTGGCGTCGTACGTGGGGGAGAACAAGGAACTGGAACGGCAGTACCTCTCCGGGAAGGTCGAGATCGAGTTCAACCCGCAGGGGACGCTGGCGGAGCGGTTGCGCGCCGGTGGAGCCGGGATCGCCGCGTTCTACACCCGCACCGGCGTCGGCACGCAGGTCGCCGACGGCGGGCTGCCGATCAGGTACGACGCCTCGGGTGAGGTGGCGCTGGCCTCGCAGCCCAAGCTGACCGAGGTCTTCGAGGTCGACGGGGTGCCGCAGGTCTTCGTGCGGGAGACGGCGCTGCGGCCGGACTTCGTCCTGGTGCGGGCCCGGCGTGGTGACCGGCACGGCAACCTGGTTTTCCGCAAGGCCGCCCGCAACTTCAACCCGCTCTGCGCCATGGCCGGGAGGGTGACGATCGCGGAAGTGGAGGAACTCGTCGAGCCGGGTGCGCTGGAGCCCGACGAGATCCACCTGCCCGGAGTCTTCGTGCAGCGGGTGGTGGCGTTGACGCCCGACCAGGCCGCGGACAAGGGGATCGAGCGGCTCACCCTGCGTGCCGTCACGACTGCTGCAGGAGGTTCCTGACATGCCTTGGTCCCGGGACGACATGGCCGCCCGTGCGGCGGCGGAACTCAACGACGGGGACTACGTCAACCTCGGCATCGGTCTGCCGACGCTGGTTCCCAACCACGTGCCCGACGGCGTGGAGATCGTGTTGCAGAGTGAGAACGGCATCCTCGGCCTGGGCCCCTACCCGGTCGCCGGCGAGGAGGACCCGGATCTCATCAACGCCGGCAAGGAGACGGTGACGACCGCGACGGGAGCAAGCTTCTTCGACTCCGCCACCAGTTTCGGGATGATCCGTGGGGGGAAGATCGATGCGGCGATCCTCGGCGCCATGCAGGTCAGCGAGCGCGGGGACCTGTCGAACTGGGTGGTGCCCGGCAAGCTGGTCAAGGGCATGGGGGGCGCGATGGACCTGGTCCACGGCGCCCGCCGCGTGATCGTTCTGATGGAGCACTGCGCCAAGGACGGATCGCCGAAGATCCTGCCCGAGAACACGCTCCCGCTGACCGGCACGGGTGTCGTGCAGCGCATCATCACCGACCTCGCCGTCATCGACGTGACCTCCGATGGTCTGGTGCTGGTGGAGACGGCGCCGGGCGTCACAGCCGACGACGTGCAGAAGGTGACACCGGTACGGCTGGCTCGGGTGGGCACGAAGCCTGGTGCCGGCGTGGCGGGCGGACCTGCCGGGGTGTCTCAGCAGTGAAGGGTGTCTGAGCGTTGAAGGGACCGGATGTGGACCACGATGATGTGGAGATCGTGGGCTGGGGTCATACCCCGTTTGGCCGTCTGCCCGAGGAGACTCTGGAGCCGCTGATCGTCGCCGCCGCGCGGGAGGCGATCGCGTCGGCGGGCCTGCGCCCGCGGGAGATCGACGAAATTGTTCTCGGTACCTACAACGCGGGGTTGCAGCCGTTGGCGTTTCCTTCCTCGCTGGTCCTGGAGGCCGATGACGATCTGCTGTTCACCCCGGCGACCCGGGTGAAGAACGCGTGTGCGAGCGGGTCGGCCGCGCTGCTGTGCGGGGTGCGGGCGATCCAGCCCGGGCAGGCGCGCCGGGTGCTGGTGGTCGGGGCGGAGAAGATGACCCACGCGCCGGCCGAGGCTGTCGGCGGGGCTTTGCTGGGTGCCGACTACGAGCATGCCGGCGGGTTGTCCGGTGCCGGGTTCGCGCGGTTGTTTGCCGATGTCACCGAGGCCTACTTCACCAAGTACGGTGATCACAGTGACGCGCTGGCACGGATCGCGGCGAAGAACCACCGTAACGGGGTGGTGAACCCGTACGCCCATCTGCGTTCCGATCTCGGCTTCGAGTTCTGTAGCACGGTCGGTCCGCGTTTCGTTCGGGTCGTCATGGATCAGTCCTCTCCCGTTCCCGGCTCGCCACCGGGTGGCGTGCGGCGGGCTGATGGACGTACAGCTCGCGCCGCCGCGGGGTCATGGCCGCGGGGACGGGCTCCGGCAGCCGGTAGCGGGCGGGATGCTGGTGCTCGGCGTACAGCCGGTCGGCATTGTAGACCCGGGGGAACTTCCAGAGCATCCGTGGGAAGTTCGTCTGGCCGTGCGCCAGGTTCGCGGTGACGATCCGGGCGGTCGCGGCAAGCGCCTTCGCGCCGAGGTGTTTGCGGTTGAGGACCGCCTGGGTGGAGACGAGCTCGCGGTAGAAGCGGTCGAGGGGAAGCCGGGTGGGGACGACGGCGTGCTGGATGTCGAACAGCCGGTAGTCCAGGGTGGTGAGCCGCCGGGACTGGGTGTGCCAGATCTCCGTACCCGGGTAGGGGGTGCACACCGTGAGATGCACGATTTCCGGCACCGACAACGCCCATTCGCGGACGAGACGGAACTGCTTCTCGTCCCAGTCCGGGTCGGCGATGAGGTTCACCGCGACCGTGATGCCGATCTTTCGGGCGACTTCGAGGGCGCGGATGTTCTCGTCCGGGGAGATCCGCTTGTGGTAGAGGTTCAAGCCGTCCGCGTCGAGGGCCTCCATGCCCAGAAACATGTATTCGAGGCCGAGGCGGCGCCATCGCTCGAACACCTCGGGATGGCGCAGCAGGACGTCGCTACGGGTTTCCAGATAGTACCGTTTGCGAATCCCTCGGCGTTCGACCTGATCGGCGATGGCCATGCCGTGTTCGGGCCTGATGAAGGCGACGTCATCGACGATGAAGACGTTCGGTTCCCGGATGGCGGACAGTTCCTCGCCGGCCGCGTCCGGGGAGAGGCGGCGGTAGCTGCGGCCGTAGAAGGTCCAGGCGCTGCAGAAGGAGCAGTCCCATGGGCAGCCGCGGGTGAACTCGACCGATGCGCACGGGTCCAGCTCCCCGATGAAGTAGCGGCGGCGGTGGGCCAGCAGATGGCGGGCCGGCAGCGGCTCGTCGAGGCTGGGTAGCAGGGCCGGGATCGGGCCCGCCCCGTCGGCGGTGACCGCGCCCGGGACGTCGGCGAGACGGGCGCGGTCGGCCTCGAGGATGCGCGGGGCGACCACTTCGCCCTCGCCGCGCGCGACCACATCGAGTGCGCCGTCGCCCTGCTTCAGCAGGTGCTCGGCGATGAAGGAGACGCTGTGGCCGCCGGCCACGACCAGGCAGCCGGGCAGCTCCCGCTTCGCCCGGTGCGCGAGCTCGATGACCTCGGGGACGTTCGCGAGGTAGTTCACCCCGAACATCACCGCGTCGGGACGACACTCTCGCAGGCGGCGCGCGTAGGTGGCCGGTTTCTCCACCTGAAGATCGATCATGCTCACCTCGTGGCCCGCGGCGAGCAGCGCGGCCGCCACCCGTTCCAGCCCCAGCGGTTCGAGCCGTAGAAAGATCTTCGAGTACATCAGCGCGCTGGGATGAACCAGTAGGACACGCATGATGCTCCTCTCGACTGTTCGGGGACGGCCCTGGGTATTCGAGGACGGGCCTGGGCGGACCGGACTGACGCGGACTGCTGCGGTCCCGTCCCGAACGTGCGTGCCGGGGACCCTGCGTGCCGGGTACTGCCCGTGGATCGCTCCCTGCCCGGGGCGCCGACTCCGCGTCGCCTGTCATCTTCCTGTTCCTGCCCCGGAGCGCCGGCCTGACTCGGGAACGAACCTTACATTCGGCTGACAATGACGTCGGTGCGTCGGGCACCGGTCCTTCAACGGCCCGAGAGCCCGGCCGGGCTCGGCTACCGCCACGTTCCGCGACTGATCGTGGCGGATCGGCTGCTTGCGGCGGGGAGCGGGCGGTTGCGGGGGAGGGGCTCGATCAGCTGGTGGTCTTGGACCAGGTGCCGTCGCAGGCGAACCAGGTCGAGGAGGCACTCGTGGCGGGGCGGGACGCCGCGCAGATCAAGCTGCCGCTGAGCTGTGGGCGAAGACGAACTCGAGCCTCCCGTCCCCCCGGGCCTGGCGGGGCCCATAATGGGCATTCCCGGAACGCAAGCATCAGTCAACAGGCGACCACCGTTCGAACGGCGTGTCGAGGGGATCAACTCGCCTGGCTCAACCAATAAAAACTTGGCCTGAGCTCGGAGAGCAACGTAACAGCCGTCGAAGGCACTTTCGGCGGGCTCCCACGAGATGCTGGTCACAGCGGAGAACCGATGTCCAGGGAAATTCAACCGACAAACATGGCATCGGAACAGCCGGGTACTTCTGCGGCGAGCGGTGCTGGCCGGCTCGTTCGGTGAGCGTCGCGCTGCGCACGTCACGCCCGCCGGGGCCCGACTCGGCGAGGATCGGGCCCGCACGGCCCTGACCAGGCAGATTCACTCCCGTCGCCGGGTGAGATGATAATCACCTCAAGCCCCCGGGGTCGGTTTTCCAGGGTTACGTTAGACTCGCTACCCCCGCCTCTTCGGCGAGTCGACTTACGAAAGTATTTCTACCTGATGCGCGGCGCGCTCCATGCATTAATGCCGGGTCGGGGCCCGCGCGATGACTATCAAGGTGATTATGGACACGATCCAGCCGCCGACGGGGGGTGGAAAATCAGAGAACCAGAGCCAAGAAGTTGAGCGGAGGAGGATCGTGACCACGGACGGCGCCCGAACCGGGCAAGCCGGCGAACCGGGACAGCTCAAGCGAGGCCACGGCTCCCCGCACCTCGCTTCCTGATCGTCGGGCCTGGCCTGGGCGGCTCACCTGGACGGTGAGAAGCCCCCCTCGTCCTGGCCAAGCTGTTGCTCAGGTCCCGCACCTCGACTCGGAGCCCGGAGCCCGGAGCCCGGAGCCCGGAGCCCGAAGTCCGGAGCCCGAAGTCCGAAGTCCGGAGCCCGAGACCGCGAGTCAGCACGCATCGAGGATCGCGCTGGCCAAGCGGACCTTACTGGTGATCGTGCACCGGCGCTCCACTTCCGCGAGACCGACCAGGTTCGCTGCTGGACGAGTCCTCCCCAGTTCGCCCGCCAGCCCACGGACGGTTCCGACCTGCATCAGCAGCCGGTCAACGGCGGCGTAGATCTGACCGGCATCCCCGAGCCCTTTCCGCCACCAACTGCCGAAGGTGGACCATGACAATCCTCGACGACAGCACCGCGCCCGGCCTCGTCGGGCCGCCGAGCTCCCACGGTCCGCGTCGTGACCCGGCTCCGCTCCTGCCCGACCCCGAGCCGGTCCGGGTCCTCGGCACGGAGGCTGCGGGGAAGGTCGACACCGATCTGCTGCGCGTCCTGTACCACCGCCTGGTGCTGGGACGGCGCTTCAACCAGCAGGCCACGACCCTGGCCAGGCAGGGCCGCCTCGCCGTGTACCCGGCGTCCACCGGCCAGGAAGCATGCCAGATCGCCGCGGCCATGGTGCTGCGGGAGTCGGACTGGCTGTTCCCCAGCTACCGCGACACGCTGGCGGTGGTATCGAGGGGCGTGCGCCCGGTGGACGCGCTGACGCTGATGCGCGGGAACGCGCACAGCGGCTACGACCCGCGGGAGCACCGGATCGCGCCGCTGTCGACTCCGCTGGCCACCCAGGCCTGCCATGCGGTGGGCCTGGCCCACGCCGCCCGCCTGCGCGCGGCCTCGGATCCGTGGGCGGCGGAGGACGTCGTGGCGCTTGCCCTGATCGGCGACGGCGGTACCAGCGAGGGCGACTTCCACGAGGCGCTGAACTTCGCCGGGGTGCTGAACGCGCCAGTGGTGTTCCTGGTACAGAACAACGGCTATGCGATTTCGGTGCCGCTGGCCCAGCAGTCCGCGGCACCGACGCTGGCACACAAGGCGGTGGGCCATGGGATCACTGGTCGCCTGGTGGACGGCAACGATGCGCCTGCGGTGCACGGTGTGCTGCGCGCGGCGGTCGAGCACGCGCGGTCGGGTCGCGGCCCGGTGCTGGTCGAGGCGGTCACCTACCGGCTGGAGGCGCACACCAACGCCGACGACGCGACCCGCTACCGCACCTCGGAGGAGGTCGCTGCCTGGCAGGCCCGCGATCCGCTGATGCTGCTGGAGCGGCAGCTGCGCAAGGCCGGTCTCCTCGACGACGCCGGCGTCGCCGCAGTCGCGCAGGCCGCCGAGGAACTCGCCGCCGAGATGCGCGCCCAGTTCGATCGTGCGCCTGATCTCGATCCGGGCTCGCTGTTCACGCACGTCTATGCCCAGCCGACCAGCCAGCTTCGTGAGCAGGCCGCCGAGCTGATGGCCTGGCAGGCCGCGGACGCAGCCAAGAGCGACGACGCACGATGAGCGCCGCGACCATGGTGCAGGCCCTCAACGCCGCGCTGCGCGACTCGCTGCGCGAGGACGCGCGCGTCCACATCCTCGGCGAGGACGTCGGCACCCTCGGCGGCGTCTTCCGAGTCACCGACGGCCTGGCCGCCGAATTCGGCGCGCAACGCTGCCTGGACACCCCCCTGGCCGAGGCAGGCATCCTCGGCACCGCCGTGGGCATGGCCATGTACGGCCTGCGGCCCGTCGTGGAGCTGCAGTTCGACGCCTTCGCCTACCCCGCGTTCGAGCAGCTCGCGTCGCATGTGGCCAAGATACGCAACCGCACGGCCGGGAAGACCACGCTGCCGATCACCATCCGCATCCCGTACGGCGGCGTCGGCGGCGTCGAGCACCACAGCGACTCCAGCGAGGCCTACTACGCGCACACCCCCGGCCTGCACGTCGTCACCCCCGCCACCGTCGCCGACGGCTACGGGCTGCTCCGCTCGGCGATTGCCTCGGACGACCCGGTGGTCTTCCTGGAGCCAAAGCGGCTCTACTGGCCCACGGACGACCGGCCCACGGACGACCGGTCTACGGACGGCTTCTCTCCGGCCGAGGTGCCGCCGATCGGCCGGGCAGTGGTCCGCCGGACCGGTACCTCGGCGACCCTCCTGACCTACGGCCCCTCGCTCCCCGTGTGCCTCCAGACGGCCGCGGCCGCGCGATCGGAGGGCTGGGACCTGGCGGTGGTCGACCTGCGCTCGCTGGTCCCCTTCGACGATGAGACGGTCTGCAAGGCGGTCCGCGCCACCGGGCGCGCCGTTGTGGTCCACGAGGCCGCGGGTTTCGGCGGCGTCGGTGCGGAGATCGCCGCCCGCGTCAGCGAGCGGTGCTTCCACCACCTCGCCGCCCCCGTCCTGCGGGTCACCGGCTTCGACATCCCTTACCCGCCCCCCATGCTCGAACATCACTACCTTCCCAGCGTCGACCGCATCCTCGACGCTGTCGCCCGACTCCAGTGGGAGCAGTAACACCGTGGCCGCGGTACGCGAATTCCCCCTCCCCGACCTCGGCGAGGGCCTGACCTCCGCCGAGGTCGTCCGCTGGCTTGTCGGCGTCGGGGACGTCATCACCGTCGATCAACCCGTAGCCGAGGTCGAGACCGCCAAAGCCGTCGTCGAGGTGCCCTGCCCCTATGCCGGCGTCGTCACCTCCCTCGCGGGCCTGGCCGGTACCAGTGTCCCGGTCGGCACACCACTGATCACCGTGGCCGTCAGCGAGCCGGCAGCAGGGCGAACGGGCTCCGGGAACATCCTCGTCGGCTACGGCACCAGCACGGAACCCCCCCGAGCCCGCCGCCGACGGCGCGTCGGCGCACCCGGGCCGGCACCCGGACCGGCGACGCCACTCGGGCCTTCCGCCCAGACCGTGGTCCAGCCCGTGGTCAAGGTCGTCTCGCCCCTCGTTCGCCGCTTCGCCCGCGAGAACGCCGTCGATCTCCGAAAACTCGTCGGCACCGGCCCGGAGGGGCTGATTCTGCGCAGGGACGTGGAGACCGCCGTCGCCCTACGTTCCGCTCCGGCGCGCCCGGCGGAGACCGACTCGACCGTCGTCCCGCTGGACCCGCTGGCGCGGCGCGCGGCGGAGACGTTCGTGCGCAGCAGGCGCGAGGTGCCGGATGCCACCTGCTGGGTCGACACGGATGCCACCGCACTGCTCGCCGCCAAGGACACCCTCAACGACACTCCCAACGACACCCTCAACACGGGGGGCACCGAGCCCAGAATCGGTCTCCTGGCGATTCTGGCCCGCATCTGCGTCGCCGCACTGGTCCGCTTTCCCGCGCTCAACTCCGCCGTCGTCACCGACGCGGACGGCCGCGCGACCGGCGTGCGCCACCACGCCGCCGTCCACCTGGGATTCGCCGCGCAGACCCCGCGCGGCCTGGTCGTGCCCGTGGTGCACCACGCTCAGGGCCTGACCACCGCTCGACTGGCCGCCGAGATCGCCCGGTTGACCGCCGCCGCCCGCGCGGGCACGCTCACTCCCGCCGAGCTGACCGGCGGCACGTTCACGCTCAACAACTACGGCGTCTTCGGTGTCGACGGCTCCACGCCCATCATCCACCACCCCGAGGCCGCGATGATCGGCATCGGCCGGATCGTCCCCAGGCCCTGGGCGGTGGACGGCGAACTGGCGGTCCGCAGGGTCGTGCAGCTCTCGTTCACCTTTGACCACCGGGTCTGCGACGGCGCCACCGCCGGGTCCTTCCTGCGCTTTGTCGCCGACGCGGTCGAAGACCCCATGGTGCTGCTGCGCCACCTCTGACCACCGCACCTCTGACCACCGCCTTACCAGCAGGCGATGACCGCTGCCCGCCCCGCTC
>NZ_CDWRCL010000035.1:0-24922 GCF_977927575.1 Frankia sp. CcCS3 | reverse complement strand
TGGCAGCCGGCGTCGAGGGGGCGACCGGAGGCTGGTCCGGTCCGTCTCAGGCTGCTGTGCGACATGGAGGTCATCCGCTTCGATGCCGAAGCCGGGACCCGGGGGGTCCTGACGACACTGCCACGCACGGAGGGATACCCGCGGTGAAGCACCGGGCGGAGGGCGATCCCAGCCCGCCGAGAGTCCGATCCGGTTCCCGGCGCGGGCGTCGCCGTCCGCATCACCCTGCCTGGATCGCGTCGCTGGGCGTGATGGCTCTGGTCGCCGCCGCAGTCGGGTGGACCCTCGTCCCCGAACGCGACACCGGGGGCGAAGGCTCGGCGACAGTCGAGGCCACCGCCATCCAGCACGGGAAGCCCCGACACGGCGATGACCCCCGGGTACAACCCAGCGTCTCAGCAGGCACGACCGGCGGGCTACCCGGCGGAGACTCCAGCGCGACCGTCGGCTCCCCCTCGCCGTCACCCGCCCCGGTGCCCGCGGGCACCCCGGCCGGTACGGCCCCGCGGACCGCCGCCAAACCGACGACCCCCGGCGCCGCGGCCCGGGTCACGAAGCCGGCGGTACAGGTGCCCGTCATCCCCGTCGGTGGCGGGGGCGGTTCGGTGCCCGGCGGCATGAGCGGCGTTGCCGCGGGGACGATGACGCAGGTGCGGGCCTGGGAGAGCTTCCGCGGCTCGCCGGTCAACGTCGTGCTCACCTTCACCGACCGGTCGAGCTGGCAGACCATGACGAACCCGTGGCTCGGCTCGGGCCCGGAGAAGTTCTCGACCTTCGCCGGCACCTGGATCATCTCGCAGCCCTTCTACCCGACGGGCGGTGGGGACATGAACTCCTGCGCGAGCGGCGCCTACAACGGCCACTGGGCGGACTTCGGCCGGTGGCTGGTGGCGAAGGGCCGCCCGGCGAGCATCATCCGGCTCGCCTGGGAGTTCAACGGCGACTGGTTCCCGTGGTCGGTCTCCAAGACAAACCCCACCACCTGGGTGAACTGCTTCCGCCAGGTCGTCAGCGCGATCCGCTCGACGGATCCGCAGGCCCGCATCGACTGGACGCTGAATGCGCACAGCAGCGGGGCCTGGGTCGTCTACCCCGGTGACCAGTACGTCGACATCATCGGCATCGACAGCTACGACCAATGGCCGGCGAGCACGGACGACGCTGCCTTCGCCAGTCAGTGCCACGCCGAAACCGGGCTCTGCTCGACAATCGCGTTCGCCCGCCAACACGGCAAGCAGTTCTCGGTCCCGGAATGGGGACTCGTCGGAAAGAGTGACACCGGGGCGGGCCGCGCCGGCCGGGCCGGCGGCGACAACCCAGTGTACATCCGCAACATGTACCAGACGTTCGCCGCGAACCGCGACATCCTCGCCTACGAGACGTACTTCAACGACTCGGAGCCCGGGAACGTGCACTCCTCCCTGGTGAACCCGACAGAGCATCCCGCTGGCGCGGCCACCTACGCCTCGCTCTGGTAGCGCCCCGCCCCGATGGCGGCACGGCTCCGACCGGATCACACCCAGATCACACCCAGATCGGAGCTGCCGGGAGCTAGAGACCGGTGGGAGCCGCGCGGAACCGCTCGATGTCGGCGTCGGAACCGCGCAGCTCGACCCGGGCGACCTGGCCCCGCCCGAACGCGTACAGCACGATCTCCTCAGGCGGCCCGACGATCTCCACCACCGGCTCGCCGCCGTGCAGGGTGCGCCGGCCAGGAGCGTCCGTACGCTCCGCCACGACACCCAGACCGGCTCGCCGGAACCCGGCGAACCCGATCAGCAACAGAGCGGTCCACATCGCGTCACGGCTCCTGGTGTCAAGCTCGCGAGGCTCCCAGCCGGGGGCGGCGCGGCGGATGTCCTCGGCGTGCACGAAGAACTCGACCAGGTTCGTGGCATCGTCGATCAGGCCGATGCGGGTCGGCTGCCACCACGGCGGCCCGGCACGGAACGTCTCGACCAGCTCGGGAAAGGTGTGGGCCCGCATGGTGGCTCGCTCGGCCCGTTCCGTGATGCCGTGCAGCCGACCGACGATGAGCCCGGGAGCGGCCCACGGCACCCGCTCGCGGGTGACCAGGTGCGCCACCAGATCATGGTTTGTCCATCCGGCGCAGAGGGTGGACGCCGCCGGGCCACGCTCGGCCAGCAGGTCCGCGAGCTCCCGCCGCTGCGCCCGGGCTCCTCGCCGGGTGAGAACCGCTCCTGACCCCATCATGTGCGGCACTCTAGGCGATGAGGCGACTCATGGCGGGTCTCCGGCCGTTGGAAGTCTCCGGTTAGGGAAGGTGAACCGGAAGGTGGTTCCGTCCTTCACCGCGCCGTCCAGCCAGATCCGGCCGCCGTGGAACTCGACGATCTTGCGACACAACGCCAGCCCGATGCCCGTGCCCTCGTAGACATCCCGGCCGTGCAGCCGCTGAAAGATCACGAAAATCTTCTCAGCGTACTCCGGATCGATTCCGATCCCGTTGTCGGCGCAGTACAGCTCCCACTCGTCCGCCCGGTCGACGACACCGACATGCACGGCGGGAACCGTCTCGGCCCGGAACTTCAGCGCGTTCCCGATCAGGTTCGCGAACAGCTGGGTGAGCAGGACGGGGTCCCCGCGCACGACCGGCAGATCATCCGCGGTGACCTCGGCCTGGGCGCTCTCGATCGCGATGGACAGCGCCCCCGTCGCCCGTTCAAAGATCTCACCCAGGGGCACATCGACGAAACCGTCGGTAGTCCGTCCGACCCGGGAGAAGGCCAGCAGATCGTTGATGAGCTGCTGCATCCGCTTCGCGCCGTCCACCGCGAAAGCGATGTACTGGATGCCCCGCTCGTCGAGCTTGTCACCGTAGCGTCGCTCCAGGAGCTGGCAGAAACTCGCCACCTTCCGCAGCGGCTCCTGCAGGTCGTGCGAGGCGACATAGGCGAACTGCTCCAGGTCACGATTGGAGCGCCGCAGCACCTCGGCCTGCGCCTCCACCGCGGACCGCGCCGCCCGCGCGACCCCGAGCTCCCCGATCAGCTGGCGTCGCATCGACTCCACGTCGGCGGCGAGCGAGGCGATGTCCGGGGGACCGGTCGGCTCGACCACGTGATCGAGATGTCCGGAGGCGACGGTCCGCGCATCGTCGCCCACCCGTTCGAGCGGACGGGTGACCCAGGACCGTAACGCCCGCGCGATGACCGCCAGGAGTATGGCCATGACAGCCGCGCCGGTCACCAGCGCGAAGATCAGGAAACGGAGCGCCGCCGTGACGTGCTGGCGAGCCCGGACCTCCTTGGCCCGCAGGTCCGCCTCGAGGTCCCCGGCCGCGGCGCGGACCGCCTCGAAGCGGGTCTTGCCGAACTCCGGTGACAACAGGCGGGCCGCGGCGGGACCGCCCACCCGCACCGCGTTGATGGCCGGATCGGCGTAGTCGCCGTGCCAGGCCCGGATCCGGTCCTCCAGCACGGCGAGCCTCGCCAGCAGGACGGGGCGCTCCACAAGCCGTCGGTGCAGGTCCGCGAGCAGCCTACGCTCGGCCCTGCGCCCTTCGTTGTAGGGCTCCAGGAAGTCCTCGCTGCCCTGGAGCAGGTAGCCCCGCATCCCGGTCTCCTGGTCGACCAGGCTGGAGACCAGCTCGGTGGAGCTCAGCAGAGCCGGGGTGAGGACGTCGCTGCGCGTGTGCAGGGCGTCGTCGAGCCGGACCAACGACGAGACGACAAGACCAGCGACGATCATCAGCACCATCGCCGCCACCATGTAGGTCACCTCAAGTCGACGGCGTAGGCGCCAGACGGGCCCGACCCGGCCCCGCTCCACCGCCCCGCTCAGCCCCGCGTCGCCCGCTCCCTCATCGGTAACGTTCGGGTGGGTGCGCTCCGGCATCAGCCGGCACCCCAGATCAGCAGCAGGAGTGCGACGTCGTCGGTCAGCGGGCCGCCATTGCGCGCCTCCACCCGGTCGATCAGGTCGTCGAGCAGCCCGTCGGGGTTGTCAGCGGGCCAGAGTTTGGCGATCTCGGGCAGCACGCCCTCCCAGCCCAACGGTTCCCCGCCCGGTCCCTCCCGCCCCTCCAGCAGGCCGTCCGTGGCGAGCAGGAGCGCCCAGTGCGGCCCGAGCTCGATCCGCACCTCCTCGGAGAGGTCGTTGTCGACGATGCCGAGAGCCGGGCCGACGACGTCGCCCGGCAGCGCCGACAGCCGCGGATGCAACAGCGCCGGCGGCGGATGACCGGCCAGCCGCATCCGCGCCGAGGCCCGGTCGGGAGCGATCGCGAGGGTGCACACCGTCGCAAAGATCTCGTCCTGTTCCCGCTCGCTCACCAGCACGCGTTGGAGATACCCGAGCCGGTCGGGTTCCGGAACACCGGCAAGGACCAACGTGCGCCACGCGATCCGCAGGCTCACCCCGAGCGCTGCCTCGTCCGGGCCGTGCCCGCAGACGTCGCCGAGCAGGACGTGGAGCGTGCCGTCCGCGGTGGACACCATGTCGTAGAAGTCCCCGCCGAGCAGGGACTGCTGCCGGCCGGGGCGGTACCGGGCGTCGTGGTGCAACCGGCCGTCGTCGATGAGCGGCCGGGGTAACAGGCCGCGTTCGAGGCGGGCCCGCTCGTCCGCCAGCAGCTCCGACTCCCGCAGCGCCTGCGCGGCGGTGTCGGCCCGCTTGCGCTCGATCGCGTACCGGACGGCCCGGACCAGGTCCCGCCCGTCGACCTGGCCCTTGACGAGGTAGTCTTGCGCGCCCGCGGCGACCGCCTGCGCCCCCCGGTACTCGTCAACCAGACCGGTGAGCACCACGACCGGCGCTCCCGCCTCGACCGTGAGCAACCGGCGCAGCGCCGACAGGCCCTCGCTGTCCGGCAGCCCTAGATCCAGCAGCACGCACGCGACGTGCTCGCTGCGACGGGCGGCTTCGGCCACCGTGCGCACCCGGGTCAGCTCGACCGGAGCGGAGGCCTCGTCGAGGAGCTCGGACACCAGATAGGCGTCGGCATCATCGTCCTCGACCAACAGCACAGGCCAGATCACTTCCACAGGATCAGCGTTCGGCGCCCGCATCGCGTTGCTCTCGGTCCCTGACACATCTCCTCGGCATTGCACGACACGAGGCCATACCGGCCCAACCCGGACCCGAAGCATGGCACGACCACAGCGCCCGTGCGCATCGGAACGCCGAACCGGAGTGGACCGCGGCCAAGAAGACCAGCCAGGAAGACGGAGCGCGACGGGCTCAGGAAAACCGGGCTCAGAAAGACATGGTGGGCCCACGGGAACGACGGCAGCCGCCAGGACAGATCAACGGGCGGCGGTGTGGCTATCAGCATCGGTGTGGCTGCCGGCAGCGCGGCCCTGCGCGCCCTCCCTCCCTGGCGGGGTCTCACCCGGAACCGGCGCCGTGGGACGGCCCAGCAGGTACCAGCCCCACAGCCCGGCGGGCACCGGGGCCCGCACCGGCGCGCCGGGTACCTCCCGAGCGTCCATCACGTCGAGCAGGTGATCCCAGTAGCCCGTCAGGCGGGCCGCCAGGCTTCCACCGAACAGCCTGCTGTGCAGGAGGTGCGGATGCGGTCGGGTCGGAGCGTGGCGCATCGCATCGGAGAAGCGGTCGAGGAGATCCCGGCGCTCGTCGTCGGACAGCTCGGCCATCAGCTCACGCAGAAGTTCGTCCTCCAGCGTCGCATGTTCGACCATCAACGCGGCCAGATCCCGGCGCAAGTTCGCGACCGGCTCCGCGGGCCGGTTGAGGTCCCCCTGGACGTACTGTTCAATGCCGCGCATCACCGAGGAGCAGCGCCGCGCCAAGCGGCCCAGGTCCGCCACCCGCGCCCGGCCACCCACGACCCGGCGGGCCATCTCCGGGTAGACCACCGACTCCATCGCGCTCAGGTGTGCGGAGACGGCGGCCACGGCCGCGTCGCTGGCATGCAGCGCCTGCCGCGGGTCGGTCGACGGACCACCCACGTCACCGTGGGCGTCGGCGCTGCGCGAGAGCTCGATCAGACGGACGGCGTCCTGATGCGCGGCCTCCACCAAGGTCGCCAACGTCTCGGCCATGACCACCTCGCAGCCCATGGGCAGATACCCAGCGGAGAGCTACCGGAAGCCAAAGCTACGCCTATCCGACCCGGTCCGCATCTCGGCAGCCACCACGCAGCCGTAACCCGGTACCCACAAAAGGTGCCAGTCGCCTCGCTCGGCACCTGACTCTCAGACTTGGTCCCTGTGGTGTCCGGCCGTGGCTCCGCCGGACGGCACCGTCACCGGGCGAGGAACTCGTCGAGATCGGCGAGGAACCGCGTCTCATCCTCGACCACCAGGCCGCCGATGTCGGCGTGGCCGGGCGGACCCGGCTGCGCGAGCACAATCGAACCGGTACCGTGCCGGATGGTGAGCCGCCGCCCGAGCAGCGCGGCCAGTCGCATGGAAGCCGACCCGCAGGCCTCGTCCTCGGTGACGCCGTGCCTGCTGGCGAAGGCCCGGGCCCGCACGACCCCGCCCGGCTCATCCTCCCACGCCCAGAGCTGGGTCAGGTCCTCGCCGGGTGGACGGGGCAGGTCGAGCGCGTCGACTTGGCACGGGTCCGCAAGCATCTCATGCCACCAGTAAGGCACGGCGGCCAAGGCGCTGCGGACCCAGACCCGGCCCTGCTCCTGCCAGCTGACCGCCTCGCCGCCGGCCGGGCGGAGGATCTCCGGATGGCCACCGAGCAGCCGACCCAACAGCCAGGCCGACCCTACCAGGGCGTGTCCCGCCATGGGCAGCTCCCCGGCGGGCGTGAAGGTGGCCAGCTCCGCCAGCTCCGGGTCGTCGACGAAGACCGTGGCGGGGCAGCCTAGTCGGCGCGCGACGACGGACCGCTCCCGCGCGTCGGGCAGCAACTTCGCGGCGTCCAGCACCACGGCGAGCAGACTGCCGCCGGCGCCCGTCTCGTCGGCGAACACCCGAAGCGTGCGTACCTCGATCCCGATCACTCGATCCTCCCTGTGAGGTATCCCATACGCCGGACGTGTGTCTCACCCTTCGCGTGGCACCCCGCCGGCACAGTCGCCAGGCATCCGCGTCCACGGTGAAGCCCGGATCGCCTCCGGACGGCCGGCACCGACTTGTCACCATGAAGGTTCACCAGCGGGAAGGTCGTGGGAAATGCCGACAGGTGGACATGGACATGGATCGGCGGCAGGGAAGGAGGCAATGATGCGGGACGATGCGGTGCCGGGCGAAAGAGTACGCGACGAGACGGTACGCGAGAGCCGGGGACGCGACGATGACGGCGCGCACCCGGACGGCGGCGACCACGGCAGCCAGCATCCCGTCCGGGAGGTGCTGGGGGACGCCCTGGAGCAGGCGTCGGCCAACGCCCATAAGCTCGCCGGCGCGCTGACCCGTCCGGTCTCCCTGGTCCGGGTGGGTCGCAAACGACGCCAGGTGCCCCGCCCCGGACTACCGCGGACGCCGGACGGGCGCGTCATGGCCTGCGGCGTGTACAGCCATGGCCGGCGGATCACCACGGACATCGACCAGGCCGACGCGCTGCGGTTGGCGCGGTCCGAACGCAGCGGGTTCGCCTGGCTCGGCCTGTTCGAGCCGAGCTACGAGCAGCTCACCGCGATCGCCGAGGAGTACAGGCTGGACAAGCTCGCGGTGGAGGACGCGGTCACCGGCCACCAGCGCCCCAAGCTCGAGCAATACGAGAACCACCTGTTCATGGTGCTCAAGACGACCAGTTACGTGGAGCACACCCAGATGACGAGCACCTCCGAGGTAGTCACCACCGGCGAAATCATGATCTTCCTCGGCGAGGACTTCGTCGTGACCGTGCGGCACGGCAGGCACGGGGAGATGACGAAGCTGCGCGGCCGGCTGGAGGCCAACCCGGAGATGCTCCGGCACGGCCCGACGGCCGTGCTGCACGCCATCTGCGACAGCATTGTGGATGACTACATCCGCACCGTGGAAAGCATCCAGGCCGACGTCGACCAGATCGAGGCGGGGGTCTTCCATCGGGATCAGAAGCCGTCGACGGAAAGCGCCTACCAGATGAAACGCGAGCTTCTGGAGCTCAAGCACGCGGTGCTGCCGCTCGCGGGCCCGTTGCGTACCATCACCACGGACGCCCCCACGATGGTCGACGTGGCGATGCGCCGTTACTTCCGGGACGTCGCCGACCACCTCGAGCAGGTCAGCGAGCGTATAGCTCACTTCGACGAGCTGCTTTCCTCCGTGCTCCAGGCGACGCTGACGCAGGTGACGATCGCACAGAACGAGGACATGCGACGGATCAGTGCCTGGGTGGCGATCGGCGCCGTCCCGACCGCCGTCGCCGGGATCTACGGGATGAACTTCGACCACATGCCGGAGCTTCGTCAGACGTGGGGCTACCCGGCCATCCTGGCCGTCATTACGACGATCTGCCTGTTCCTCTACCGTGCGTTCAAGCGCAACGGCTGGCTCTGACACCGACCTGCATGCTATGCGCGCAGGGACCACGACAATGACGGCAGATCCATAGTCCCTTTTTACTATCAGTTGGCTGACGCGACGTATCCGTACGATGGGTTACCCCTGGCCCGCCACGTCGGTTACCGTTACCAACCGTGTCGGAGCAACCGGGTCTCGTGCCAGCCGCTCGGTGCGGTCCCCGCCGATCCCCCCACCCGTCAGGGGACTCCATGACCTCGTCTGACCCCAAGAGTCATAAAACAGCCATCCTGCCTGATCGGGACGATCTCATCGCGGAGCTCGCCGGCCGGCTGGAGGCCCTCGACGCGCTCCTCAACCGGCTGGAGGATGCCGAGCGGCAGGCCGCCGACGCCAGCGAGCATCTCATCCGGACCCGCCGGTGGCAGGAGGACACGGTCCGGACCATCCAGGAGGAGCGGGCTCGGATGCGCCAGCGCCAGCACGCCCTCGACGAGCTCGCCGGCCACGCCCGCGCCGCGGTCGAGGCGCTGGCGCACCATCGCTCGCTGCCCCGTGAGGTCCACGAGCTCGCGGTCGAGCTCCAGGTGCTCGATGCGGCGGGATTCCTCACCCGCCGCAGCTCCCGGTCCCGCTGAGGGGGGTGCACGCCCGACCTCGCCCGTCAACTACTTTAAGTAGTCAAAAGTCGCCCACGGGCCGAGGGAGGGCTACCCGCCCGCCCGCTTCTCACCCGGACCGGCCGCCGCCACGGGCCCCCTACGCAGCGAAAAACCAGCAGGACAACCGGGGTGCGAAGGGCCTTCGGCCCGCCCGGTCAGCCCGGCCGGCCGGCCGAGCGGGCCGCCGACGTCGCGCGACGGGAACTTCAACGCACACTCGCCGTAGTTGGGAAGGACTAGTGTTTACCCACCCCGTCCAAGTGGACTAGTCTCACGCCGACGTCACGACAACACCGGGCCGAACGCCGAGTCCTGCCCCCGGCCCCGGTGTCCCCTCCGAGTCGTCATCAGGGGCAGGAGCGGGGGACCCACCTCCACCGGCCGGCACCGATCCGCGGTATCGACCTAGGGGTGAAGCTCGACGCGTGAAGGTCACGCGAGAGCCGGGCAGCCCAGCCCGAACCCGACAGCTCACTTCGCAGGCGTACGGGAAGGAATACACCGTTGTCCGCGCAAAGCGTGCAGCTCGACGAAGAAACGCGAGGCGCCGGTCGCGGCCGTCATCGCGCACCCTCCGCGCCCCCGGCCGCCCGCAGCCGGGCCCGGGCCCGCGCCTTCGCCGCCGTGACCACCGGGACCGTCGCGGTCTCCGGAGTGGCTCTCGCCGGCTGCGCCACCGACATCAACGCCGACGCAGCGAAGGACGAGCAGCCGAACACCGCTCCGATCATCCTCGCCGCGCAGATCGGCTCCCATGCCGCCCTGGGCGGCAGCATCGCGGCGGCGGCGGTCAGCACCCACGGCTCCACCTCCCTGCTCGGCTCGGCGGGCGGTGTCAACGTCCCGCCCTTGACCGGCAAGGTTCAGGTCGGTCTCCGGGTGACCAACCCCGAGGTGACCGTCAACGCGGACCAGCCGATCGACATCGGCTTTTCGCTCTACAACGAGCAGACCCACGAACCACTGGCGAACCAGCTGGTCAAGGTGCAAGTGAAGCTCCCCACCGGGTGGGCCACCTTCAAGCACCTTTACACTAACGCCCAAGGCTACACTTCCTACACGGCCCGGGTGCTCACCACCACGAACGTCACCGCGGTCTTCGACGGCACGGACGCCCTGCAGTCCGCCCGCTCGGCGAACGATGCCACCCTGCGCGTACGGCCGGCACCCATCCCCCAGCCCGTCCGCAACGCCGCCTGGTCGGATCTCCTTGCGACAGGGGACGCCGCGGGCCAGACGTCGGTTCCGGTCCCGTCGAGCTCCCTCGGGGAGAAGGCCGTCTACCTGGCCTCCCTGCAGGCCGGCAAGCCCTACGTCTACGGTGCGGAGGGCCCGAGCTCGTTCGACTGCTCCGGCCTCATCCAGTACATCTTCAAGCAACTCGGCAGGAGCGTGCCGCGGACGACCGACGCCCAGTTCGCCGCCGCCACCCGGGTGTCGCAATACAACAAGCAGCCCGGCGACCTGATCTTCTTCGGGACACCCGGGAACATCTACCACGCCGGCATCTACGCGGGTGACGGCATGATGTGGGTGGCGCCGCGCACCGGCGACGTCATGTCGCTCAAGAAGATCTATACCACCTCCTACTACGTCGGTCGGATCCTCTAGCAGCCGGTCGGAGCCGGCGCACCGCCCTCATGCCGACGCAACGGCTCATCCGGCTCCGGTGGATCGCCTTCGCGGCTGGCGGACCGCACGAGCCCTGCCGGTCCACCAGCGGCCGGCTACCGGGCCTCCCCTCCGGGCACCGACCCGAAGCCGTGAAAGCCGAGCCCGGGACTCCCACCCACCGGCGAAGCCGCGGACAGACCAGCAAGCGGGCCCTGTCACCGCCCGACAACCCGCCTACATGGTTCCTTTCCAGCTATCCGGACGGGCCCTCCTTCCGGTGGGACGGACGTCAGATCTCCCCCCCATCTGACGTCCGTCCGGCCGGAAGGCCCCCGATTCCGCCGGCCTTCCCTCGGATCCCCCCCATCCGCACGGGAAGGCCGGCGGGCCTCGGACCCCCGGCCGACCAGGTTCGCCGATGCCGCTACCCCCTCCCGGCGGCATCGGCGGACTTCAGCCTTCAGTCTCTGCCCGGTGCGGGAAACAGCCCGGCCCGCTCGCGGGCGCCGCGGTCAGGCCCCCAGCCGGTGACCGGACGAGAACTTCCACAGGGCCTCGCTGACCTTCCGGATCCCAGGAGGCCTCCGGGGCCCGGCCCTCCGGGACACGGTCCTGGCAGTTCGGCCCGGGCTCCGGGTCGAACTGCCCGACGACGCCGACCGCGGCGAATTCCGGCTTACCCGGGGCGCAGGCAGCGGCCAGGGCCAGCCGGGCACCCTCGCCGATCCCCCACACGTAGACCCGGTCCGGATCCACCTTGGTCCGTTCCGTGGAGACGAAGCGGACCACGTCGCGCAGATAGCGCACGTCCGCCCCCTCGGGTCCGTCGATCCGCCACGTGCCGCCCACGGACGGCTTCCGGGAAGGCCACCGCGAAGTCGCAGGAGTTCGCGAGCTTGCCGGCGTCACTCTGCCGGTCGAGTGACTTCGCGTCCGCGTTGTCATCGTGCAGGATCAACACCAGCGGAAGCGGGTTGGCGGGATCGGACGGGGCCTGGACGAGCAGCTCACGGCCCGCCGACGCGTAGTCGCCGGGCAGGCTGACCCGCTGGGTCCTCGGGCGGTCACGGGTCCCAAGGTAGCCCCAGGCAACCACGATCACGACACCGACGATGAGCACGGTTCTCTTGTTTTTGCCCCACCATCCGGCGAGGGGATTCGACACCACGATCCAACCGAACCACACCGCCGGCCGGGAAACGCCGCAAACCTGGTAGCAGATGACGACAAGACCTGAGTCAGACCAGGTCTGTCCGCCTTGTCCCCCCAAACTTTGCCCCCCCAAAAAAAACGCCAGGGGACGCGTCAGGTGACGGCCAACGCGCGGCGCCGGGCCTGGCGCAGCACCTCCACCTCGCGGGGCGCGCCCAACGGCGGCAGCGGACCGTGGACCCAGCTCAGCAGGAGATCGGCGAGGGCGGGGTTCTGCGCGAGCACCGGCCCGTGCAGGTAGGTGCCGATGACCCGGCCATCCACAATGCCGTCCGTTCCGCCGTCACCGTCACCGGTCCCAAGCCGGACCGTACCGAGCGGGATGCCGTTCGCGCCGGGCAACCGCCTCGTCCGCCCGGCGTGATTCTCATACCCGTACAGGGTGGGCAGGCCGAGCCGTGCGTCCGGTTCCACCACGATGTCCCCGACCGCGCGCGGCGGCGGCGCGTCCGACGGGCCGAAGGAGCGACGGGTCTCCACGCCGACGAGATTCAGCCCCTCGTGGATCTCCCCACCGGACGGGAAGGTCGCGCCGATCACCTGGTAGCCGGCACACACGGCGAGCACCGCGGCTCCCGAGCTCACCGCTCGCCGGATCGCCCGGTTCTGCCGGATGCCGTCCGCCGCGAGGACCTGCGGTGCGTCCTCACCCCCGCCGAGCAGGTAGATATCACAGCTCTCGGGCACCGCCGACCCCGCGGGAACGTTCACCACCTCGACCGGCAGACCACGCCAGCGCAGGCGCTGGGACAGCACGATCGCGTTACCGCCATCACCGTAGGTACCGAGCAGCTCGGGGTAGATCAGCGCGATCCTGGTTACCGAGCCGCCCGTCATCGCGTGGATCCCCTCATTGCGTCACCAACCTCGCCGCGTACACAACCTTGCCGCGTGGACCTCACCGCGTGGACCTCACCAGCAGATCGCGAAACGCCGTGTAGTTGGCGACGACGTCGACCACCTTCTCGTTGGCGGCCAGGGCCGCGTCCTCCGCGCTGGCATACACGCTGTGCGGCACCTCCGCATAGGCCAGCCGCACGCTCATGTCCTCCTTACGCTCCCCGGTGACCAGCACCTGCCGGCCGGCGAGCCGTTCGAACGGCACGTCCCAGATCCAGGACGGATCCCGCCCGTCAGCGGTCTGGGAGTTGAAGTCGATGACGACAGGCCGCGGCGGCGCGTCCGCCAACAGCTCCATCATCTCCACCCAGCCGGCGGGGTTCTTCGCCAGCAGCAGCCGGCCTCGGTGGCCCTCCTCGCCGAGCGCCACCTCCTGATAGCGACCCTGCACATCGCCCAGGCCGGTCATGGCCGCAAGCGCATCCTCGATCTCGACGCCGAACTCCCGGGCCGCGGCGGCGGCCATCGCCGCGTTACCGAGGTTCACCCGTCCGGGCAGATCGAGCCGGGCCGCGATGGTGCGGCCGTACCAGAGCAGTTCCCGGGAGCCGGTGACCGCGACGATCGGCTCGGGCCTGGCCAGCCCGCACTCGGACCACCAGCCACTGCTGTTGCGGTACAGCAGCCGGGCGCACTGCGGGCAGACCATCGCGTCCGCCGTCCAGTTCTGCCCCGCCGACACCCAGACCTGCCGGTGCCAGCCCGCCGCAGCCCAGGCCACCAGGGGATCATCGACGTTCGCGACCACCGTCGTGTCGCGCAGCTCCGAACCGAGCTCACGCCACATGGCGGCGATGCGCCGCGTCTCGTTGGACCGGTCGAGCTGGTCGCGGCTGATGTTCAGCAGCAGGACCACCCGCGGCGAGATCTCCCTGGCCACCTTCGGCAGCCAGATCTCGTCCACCTCGAGAGCCGCCGCCGCGTCGAACGGCGGCCGGGACAGCGCGGCCAGCACCCCGGGCGCCATGTTCGCCCCGCCGCTGTTCGACTTGACCGGCCCCAGGGTGCCCAGGGCCCGGGCAAGCAGCCGCGTGGTGGTGGTCTTGCCGTTGGTGCCCGACACGCAGGCGGTCATCCGGTGGGAGCCGACCTCTGCGAGCGCCCCCGGGGACACCCGCAGCGCGAGCTTGCCACCGATCATCTCGCCGGAACCACGGCCGAGCCGGCGTGACGCCTCGGCCGCCAGACGTTCAACGGCGAGCGCGGCCTGGGTCCTGGCGGTGAACCGGCGGGGGATTGATGTCGTCATCGCGGTTTCTACAGTGCCACGACGGCACCGGGCGGCGAAGCCCGCCCCGTCTTCCGTTCCGATAGATCCCGGTCCAGTCCCCGGTCATCGGCCCGGTACCACCCGGTAGCGCCCCCGGACGGGGGTTTGTTCCGGCCGGACATTACCTCACGTGAGCTGGCGTTACCCATAATCCGTCAGGGAAGGTGTCGACCGGACCACCGTGGCGGAATCGACGCGGCATCGCGGTAGAACTCACCCGACGGGGTGAACCGGAATACCCACGGCCGCCCCCACAGGTGAGAATCACAGGTGGAACACGGCTGGTCGGCGCGGGTGCGCCGGTTCGGCCACCGGGGGCCGCGCCGGGCGGGCATTCCGGACCGGCACGGCCGGCACGGCCGGCCCGGGTCCGCCGCGCGGTTGCAGAAGGGACGTGAGGGCGCACAGTGACCACGAAGGCAATCGCGATCACGCAGGTACACGGCCACTGGTCGGTGCACGATCTCGACCCGACCGACGCCGACGACCTCGACGCCCTCACCGACATGATGCGGGATCTGGGTGACGGCCCCGTCATCGCCTTCATCGAGGAGGACGACGAGTACCTCGCGGTGGTCTGCGTGCGTCCCGACGACCCGGATCCGCAGGTCTTCCTCTCTGATCGCCGGGTCCTGGTGACCTCCGATCTCGCCGAACGCCTGTTCGCCGACGCGCTGCCCTCGATGGCGGGGCTGATCACCGCGGACGACGAGGATGACGCGTCCGCCGTCGCCCATGCCGCCCCCGTGGGCGATCTCGATCTACTCGGCGATCTGGGCACCCCCGCGGAGGCGTTGTTGGAACTGATCGGCGAGGAGGGGATGCTGCCGAGCGATGTGATCAGCGCGCTCAGCGAACGGGCCGGGGCGGGGGAGATCCTCGACGACGCACGTGGCTGAGCTCACCGGTCCGGCTGATCCGGGATGACCGATCCCGACGAGTACCCCCGGGCGGGCGCTCCCGCCCGGCTGAGCGGTCCGCCCGGACCAGACCGCTTCCACGAGGCGATGGGGCTCGCCCTGCGCGAGGCCCGCCTGGCCCCGGACCACGCCGATGTCCCGGTGGGTGCCCTGGTGGTGACCGAGGACGGCACGGTGCTCGGACTCGGGCACAACGAGCGGGAACGCGGCGCCGATCCCACCGCCCACGCCGAAATGATCGCCCTGCGGGCGGCCGCGCGCCGGACGGGTTCCTGGCGGCTACCGGGAGCCACCCTCGTGGTCACGCTGGAGCCCTGCACCATGTGCGCGGGGGCCCTCGTGCTCGCCCGGGTGGACCGCCTCGTCTACGGTGCGGTCGACGAGAAGGCCGGGGCGGTCGGCTCGCTCTGGGACGTGGTGCGGGACCGGCGGCTCAATCATCGACCCGAGGTGGTTGCCGGGATTCGCGCCGGCGAGTGCGGCGCGCTCCTGGCGGAGTTCTTCGCCGCGCGCCGACGCCCGGCGGGGCGCTAGCCGGCACACCGCCGCCACGCTCGCCCGGTTCGGGACGACGGGACGACGGGGTGCCGTCTCGGCGCCGTCGGACCCCTACACACCCCGGCGAACCGGACTCTCGCGACGTCCGGTAGGCTAATCCACGGTGGAGTCGCCTAGTGGCCGAGGGCGCACGCCTCGAAAGCGTGTGAGGGGGCAACCCCTCCGTGGGTTCAAATCCCACCTCCACCGCCCTATCGGTACGTCTCGCTATTCGCGTGCTGCCCAGCATCCGCGTGCTGCCCAGCCGACCAACCAGCCACGATGCTCCCGCACCCGGCTCCTCCCGCACCTGGAACGCCGGCTCGAGCAGCGGCTGGCTGGGCCCGCACAGCGGTCCCGGAGGATCAAGCCCGGGCAGACGTCGACTTGCAGTCGCCGCGGAGCGTGAAATAGTAAACGCGGAAAGTAATTCACTACTGACCATGACGCCCGCGGATGGATACCCGCGGGCGTTTCCATCAGCTGCACGACCGGCGAGTCGGAGGCAATGGCATGGCGAGAATCGTTATTTTTGGTGCCGGTGGTCAGATCGGGCGCCGTATCACCGACGAGGCGATTCGACGGGGGCATGCGGTCACCGGTGTCGAGCTCGACGCGGCCCGGGTGAAGAAACTTCCCAAGAAAGCGAACGGCGTGGTCGGCGACGTCACGTCCCGCGATTCCGTTCAGCGGCTGGCGCAGGATGCGGACGCCGTCATCGTGGCGATCGGCGGCGCGGACCGCCCGGTGCACGCGAACGCTGCCCGCACGCTCGTTGACGTCCTGCCGCGCATCGGCGAGCCGGCGCCGAGCATCCTCCACGTCTCCAGCGGGGGGACCCTGGAGGACGAGAACGGTCAGCGTCTCGTGGACACCCCGGGCTTCCCGGCCGCCGAGCGCAAGGACGCTCTTGACCAGGCCGACGCGCTCGACGTCTACCGCGGCGCCCGGAACGTACGGTGGGCCGCCATCACCCCGCCGCCGCAGAACGTGGGCCAGGGAAAGCCCCGGGGAGGGTACCGCACCGGCAATGACCGGCCGGTGGTGGACGCCCAGGGCAACACGGGCATCTCCCTGGAGGATCTCGCCGTCGCGGCCCTCGACGAGATCGAGAAGCCGCGGCACCGCAACCGGCGGTTCAGCGTCGGCAACTGAGCCACGCGCCCGGGCGGGCGGCACGGGTCGGACCCACCCGCGCCGCTCCGGGCGGCACGCCCCGTACCCCGGACCGGCGGGAAGACCGGACGGCGGGGAGAGGGAGCTCATCGTGGCGAGGATCAGGCCATCGTGGCGAGGATCGCGCCGATGTCGTCGACGGTGGTCCGCGGGTTGACGATGGCGAACCGGGCGACGGTCTCGCCCTCGTGCACGGTGGGCGGAACGAACGCGAAACCGTCCCGCAGCAGGTTCTCGCTCCACCGCCGGTAGTCCGCGGCCTGCCAACCCAGCCGACGGAACACCACGATCGACAGCTGCGGTTCCCGCACCAGCTCGAGGTGAGGCAGCGCGGCGATCTGGAGCACGGCCGCCCGGGCGGTCGCCAGCGTGGACTCAATGGCCTGGCCGTAGGCCAAGGTGCCATGCGTCGCCAGCGAGAACCAGAACGGCAGCCCGCGGGCCCGCCGGGACAGCCCGATGGCATAGTCCGACGGGTTCCAGGCCCCCGCCGAATCCAGGACCTCGAGGTAGCCGGCCCGCTGCGGGCCGTGCGCCGCCCGGGCCACCGCCGGATCGCGATACACCAGCGCGCAGGCGTCGAACGGCGCGAACAGCCACTTGTGTGGATCGACGATGAACGAGTCGGTCTCGGCGATCCCGTCGAAGAGAGAGCGGGTCGATGCGGCGGCGAGCGCGGCCAGCCCGTAGGCGCCGTCCACATGCACCCACAGCCCGCGGGCCTGACAGACGTCCACCACCCCGCGGATGTCGTCGACGGTGCCGAACTGAGTGGTCCCGGCAGTCGCCACCACCGCGAACACGCCGTCGACGGCCTCGGCGCCGCCCTGCTCGGCGAGCCGGTCCAACGCCTCGGCCAACAGCGGGCCGGTCAGCCGTCCGGCGTCATCCGTCGGCACGACGACGACCTCGGCGTCGAGCACCGTGGCGGCCTGGTAGAGGGAGGAGTGCGCCTCGGCACCGCAGACGAACCGCCATCGCGGTGGAATCGGCCGACCGGCGGCGGTCAACCGACTCCGGGCGGCATGCCGGGCGGCGGCCAGCGCCGACAGGTTGCCGACGGTGCCCCCCGGTACGAACAGCCCACCGGCGCAGGCGGGGAAGCCCGCGAGGTCCGACAGCCATCGCAGCGCCTCGTTCTCCGCGAAGACCGCGCCCGCGCCCTCCATCCAGCTGCCCGCGTAGATGGACGACGCCCCGACCACCAGATCGAACAACACAGCCGCCTTGGTCGGGGCGGCCGGGATGAAAGCGAGATTGCGGGGATGATCCGTCGAGATGCAGGCGCGGGACAGCTTCTCGTCGAACACCTCGAGGACGCGACGGCCACCGATGCCCTCGGCGGTGATCGTGGATCCCACCGCTGCCGCCAACTCGTCCCGTGACAATGGCGCGTCCAGCGGTACCGGATCGAATCCGAGCCGGACGCGAGCAAAGTCACAGATCGCGCGGACGAGATCGGCAGTCTGCCCGTCAAACCGATGCACAGGCGGAGTCTAGGGTCGGCCATGCTCGGACATCGGGTAGCTCACCCCGCCGCAACATCGGCGTTTCCGGGTCAACCCCGAGTTCACACCGGATCGTCGCGGACCGTCACAAGCCGCCCGGGTCGGGGTGATCTCCCGCGACCCGGGGGACGACGCGAGGCTACGCGTCCTGCTTGCCGCGCTGACGACGGAAGAGGAACCCGCCACCAATCAGGGCAACCAACAGAACAATTACTCCGACACGCTTCACAACAAACCTCCACGATGAGAACCCGGCCTACGGGACGACATGCCCGGGCGTCCATCCATATACCCCATGGACGCCGCGGAAGGTGCCCAGACCCGCCGTCCCGGGGGACGAGCGGCCGACACATCCTCATGTCATCGAAACCGAGCATGCCATGAAGTGGTCCCAGGCGTGCAACCGGACCGCCGGACAAGCCGACGCGTCCTACGACAGCGCGATGGACACGTGTCGTACCGCGGGGCAATCTTCACGCGACCCGGCGTTTGGACGGTGCTTTCACAGTCGCCCTCATCGCACCCGTTCGGTGACAAGGGCGGCGAGGGCGTCGGCGCCTAGAATGTTCCTGAGGATGTGCACGGCGAATCCCGGGGGCGATGGTGGCACGAGTTTTCGTCAGCCATGCGGGCGCCGACGCGGAGCTGGCCGACGAGGTTCATCAGGCGCTGACCCTTCTTGGCCACCGGGTGTTCCTCGCTCAGGACATCCGGGTGGGCGTCCAGCCCGGCGACATGTGGAAGGATCGGTTGCACCACGAGCTGCGAGCCGCCGACGCCGTGGTCTGTGTCATCACCAACGCCTACAACGCCTCCCCATGGTGCGCCTACGAACTGGGAATCGCCTACGAGGTCGGCAGCCTGTTGCTGCCGCTGCGCGTGGAGCCGACGGTCACCTCCCCGCTCCTGGAGGACCGGCAGCACGTTCACCTGCACGAAAATCCGCGATGGGCCGACAACCTGAACGTTGGGCTGCGGCGCGTCGAGGCCGCCGGCGGGCTGGGCTGGGCGGACGACCGGTCCCCGTTCCCGGGTCTGCGGCCGTTCACCCGGGACATGGCCAAGGTGTTCTATGGGCGCGGCAACGAGCTGCGGCGGCTCACCCACCGGCTACGCTCCCTCGGTGAACAGCGTCTGCTACTGGTGGTCGGTGCCTCCGGGTGCGGCAAGTCGTCGCTGGTCACCGCCGGCTTGCCGGCCCGGCTGGCGGGCGAGCCCGGCTGGGAGGTGGCCGACCCCTTCTGGCCGGGCCGGGACCCGGTCCGCAAGCTCGCCCACACCCTGACCCAGACTGCGAGGCGCGTCGGCCAGCAGTGGGCGGTCACCGACATCGACCGGCAGCTCAGGGAGGACGACCTGGCCCTGATGGGGCTGGCCGAAGAACTTCTGACGGCCGGCTCCGGCCCGGTGCGGGACAGACTGCTGCTACTGATCATCGATCAGGGCGAGGAGCTGTTCACCCGATCGGACGAAGAGGAACGGGCCCGGTTGGCGACCCTGTTGCGGCATGGGGTCACCGGTCCCGTGCGGGTGGTCATGGCGCTTCGCTCCGAGTTCCAGGACCAGGTCTTCGCCCTGCCCGAACTGAGCGGCCCTCCCGAACAGGGCGGGGTCAACCTGCACGTCTTCCCCCTCCGCCCGCTGGCCCGGGACATGCTGCCGGTCGTCATCACCGAGCCGGCCCGGGTAGCCGGCCTGCAGGTGGAGCCGGAGCTGGTCGCCAAGATGGTCGCGGACACCGAGGACGGCGAGGCACTGCCGCTGCTGGCGTTCACGCTCCATGAGCTGGCCAAGGACCAGACCCGCGGCGGCACCCTGTCGATGGACCGGTACCACGAGCTGGGTGGCGTGCAGGGGGCGCTGGCCCGCCGCGCCGACGCCGTCCTCGACGACGCCGTGGAGACGAGCGGGCTGGGCCGGGAGGAGATCCTGGTCGGCCTGGCCGAGCTCGCCACGCTCGACGAGGCCGGTCGGCGGACCCGCCGACGCATCGACCTCAAGGACCTGCCGTCCGACGCGTTGCGGAGAACCTTCCAGGTCTTCGTGAACCAACGGCTGCTGTCCACCCCCAGGACAGCCTGGGGACCGCCGTCGGGGTCGTCCACGAGGCGTTGCTGACCGCCTGGAAGCCACTGGATGCCGTCATCCGGGAACGGGAAGCCGCCCTGCTCAGTGAGGGCAAGGTCGAGCGCGCCGCCGCCGAGTGGGAGCACAACGACGGCCCGCTCTGGGACGAGGACCGGCTGACCACCGCCATCACGACGCTGTGGCAGTCCTATGAGCGTTTCCGCGCCGGTGAGGAGCCGGTGGTCCATCTCAAACCGGCCGGGCGGAGGTTCATCGACGCGTGCGACCAGCGGATCGAGGAAGCCCGTCGCCAGGAACGTGCGCGCGTCGAGGCGGCCCGCCGCCGGGAACGTCACGAACGTCAACGCCGCCGGCAGGTCATCACCGTCCTTTCCGTGCTCCTCGTCTTCACTGTCGCCGGTGCCGCGATCGCCACCTGGCAGTCCCTCACCGCCCGGCAGGCGCAGCTCACCGCGGAACGGGCGCAGCGCACCACCGAACGGGCGCGGCACGCCCTGATCACTCATACCCTGCTCGCCAACGCCAACGTCGCGCGGGCGACGGACCGGGTGCGCGCGTTACGACTCGCCATCGCCGCCGAAAACATCGACTCCGGTAGCGGTGGTGAGGCCGGCAGCCAGGCGAACCTGCTGCAGACTCTCGTCGAGGACCCGACCGCGCTCGCCAGCCGCGGCGATCCCGTCACCTCGGTGACGTTCTCCCCGGACGGGCGCATCCTGGCCGTCGGCGGCGCGAACGCAACGGTCGTGCTGTGGGATGTGACGGAGGGTCAACCTCGTCGGATCGACCCGCCCCTCACCGGCCAGCGCAGCGGGATCACGTCGGTGACGTTCTCGCCGGACGGCCGGAACCTCGACGCGACCGGCGTCGACGGGACAGTGCTGCGGTGGGACATCGCCGACCCGGACCGGCCACAAGCGCGGGAGCGCGTGAATGCCGCCGCGCCCCCCACGCCGTGGGAGGCATTCTCCCCGGACGGGCGCCTCAGAGCCACCGGCCAGGACGGATCGATCATGCTGGCGGATGTCACCGCCCCGGATCGGCCCCGGCCGCCCAGCCTCCTTCTCGCCGACCCCGGACCGGTCCGGGCCGTGGCCTTCTCCCCGCACGGGCAGGTCCTGGCCGCGGTCGGATCTGGCCGGAGGGTATGGCTCTGGGACACCAGCGTCACCCCGCCGCGGCAGATCGGGCAGCCGCTGACCGGGCACACCCGCTCCGTCCTGTCGCTGGCCTTTTCCCCGGACGGCGGGACGCTGGCCTCCGGCGGCAACGATGGCACCGTCCGGCTGTGGCGGCTCGCCGCGGTCGACGCGTTCCGCCGCAACGGCGTCGTCGAATACGCCTGCCACGAGGCCCAGGGCGGGCTCGACCAGTCGGCGTGGAGCTTTCACATTCCCGGCCTGCCCTACCAGGACACCTGCGCCGGGTGACCGCCGGCGGCACCGTCGGCTACGTCGGCAACGTCCAGGTGTCGAGGCGTTCGGCGATGTTGTTCGTGCCCTGGCGCCGCCCGGCGATCCGCCGGGCGTCCGTGAGGAACCGGTGGGTCCGCGTGACCACCACGGCGTTCGGCCGGTGCTCGGAGATGTCCAGTGCCTCGGTGACGAGCGCTTCGGCCTCGTCGACGTGGTGGCGGTGCAGGGCCGCTGTAGCCGCGGCGATCCTCGCCATCGACCGCAGGCCGGTCGCCCCGGCGACGTCGAGATGGTGCACCGAGGCGTCGGTATAGACCGAGGCCGCGTCCGGTTGGCCGAGTTCAACGTACGCCGCCGCAGACAGTTCAGCGAGCGTCAGCATATGCAGGGTGTCGATCGAGAACCCGGGGTTGCCCGACTGCGCGCGGCTCAGCGTCCCCTGGATGCGCCAGGCACGGTTGATCGCTTCGTGCACGCCCGCCCGTTCACCGAGCGCGCCCAGGGTACGGGCCTCTATCGCCGCGGCGCGGCTGGCGGCCGGCGAGCCCGCACCGACGTGGGACGTGGCGGCGCGGGCCAGCGCGAGGGCGGAGGCCAGGCGGCCGGACTTGCGGGCCAGGGAGCTCTGCCACAGCCGAACCCAGCACTGCAGTGCCCGGTCCCGCGCCTCCTCGGCGTGGCCGAACGCCTCGGCGAACGCGGCCGTCGCCCCGGGGATGTCACCGAGGTCGTGGCGGGTGGTGGCCCACAGGGCAGCCAGGCGGCCGGCGGCGCGGTGCAGGCGGGCGTCGACGGCGGTCGGGTGCCCGCCCTCGGCGAGCAGGGAGCGGACGGCCGGCAGATGCCGGCGTAGGTACACGCTCGTCGCGCCGATCGGGGTCCGCTCGTACGCCCCGGTGATCTGCTGGATGCGGACGTCGATGTGGTTCAGGACGTCCTCGGACGCGATCACTCGCGGGGTCACTGGCCCGCTCCGGACCATGAACAGCCCGGGTGGCAGGGATGCCCCCGCCGCCAGCCGGAGGAACCGCCGTCGATCGGACTCGTCGCCCATGCCGCACCTGCGCTTCGGGATGTCGCCCGCTTCCCATGACCATGATCCGTCCGTTGGCAGTCGAAGAACGGGTCATCGTCCATGGTCATGCCCCGTCTGCCGGCCCGACTGCACACTCGCTGGACGCTAGCCGGGGCGGCTGCCCGCCGGAAGCGGAAACACCCAGCACAACGTGGTCTCCCACGGCCCGCGGCCCGCCGCAGCCTACGGCCCACAGCGGCACCGGTCGACCCGGCACAGGTCACTCGCCGTGACTTCTGCACCGACGGAGCCTCAGGGCGGTCGTGGCAGCCGCCCGCCGCCTGCCTGGTCGGCCTGGTCGTCGGATTCAATGATCTCGGTGTAGGCATCCACGCGACGGTTGGGGAGCGTCGTCGGCAGTTCCAGGTGGACGGCGCCCGCCGGCAGCACGCCGACCCCGCCGGCCCGCTCCATCACCCGCAGCTGGGCCACCACGTCCTCGCCGCGGTGGTCGGGGGGCAGTCTGGGCCAGAATTCGAACCCGCCCGCCATGACCAGTTCATGCCGGTCGTACAGGACACAGCCCCCGATCCAAGCCACCCGGTAGGCGAGCCAGCCACCCGCCGGCAGCCGGCCGCGACGGGCGAGGCCGGCGGTGATGTGGGTGAGGTTCGCCGCGTTGTGCAACCGCCAGCGTTCCCAGCCGGGAGTGCCCTTGCGCACCCGCTCCGGCCGGACGTCCGCGGCGTCAGTGACGGTCTCGAAGGGTTTCTGCTCGTGCGGCCGCACGTCCGTGACGTGGCTCAGCCCCTGCGGTGGGGTGCCGACGAAACCGCAGCGCAGGGTGCGGATGGCGGCGAGCAGCCGGTCCACGAGGGCCGGCTCGCAGAGTACATCGTCGTCGAGGTAGAACACATATCGGCCGCGGGACGCGTCGAGCAGGAACTGGCGCTGCTCCGCCAGGCCCCGCCACGTCCGCCCCCGGTGCACCTCGACGGCGCTGCCCCGCGCTCGTAGCAGCCGCAGCACCCCTTGGACCTCGGGGGTGTCGCACGCTGCCGGTCCCGGTGTCTGGTCCGAGATGACGACGCGGAATCCGGTTGCGGTCTGCGCTGCCAGGCCGGCGAGCGTCACGGCCAGCGCCGCGGGCCGCCCGCAGGTGGGTATCAGGACGTCCAGATCGCCCGGCGCCCCAGCCGACGCCGACGCCGTTACCACACCGACCTCCGGTCAGTCGTCGTCGGGATCATCGTCGAAGTCGAGCCGGTCGCCGTACTCCATAGAAAACCAGCGGTTCGAACGGCCCGCTCGACGCGAGGAAGACGGATCTCACTGCCCCACCGGCATCGGCGTGCAGACGCTCCCAATCGCGGGGGAAGGCGAACTTCGCCTCCGTCGGAACGGGGTGGGCTGCTCCTGCAGCAGCGTGATGGCATCGGCCACGGCCTTGAGCTCCGTCAAGCTGAACAGCTCTCGCCGGGCGGGGCGTAGCGGGCGCAGCCGGTGCTGTTCGTAACCGAATCGAGCGGGATGGCGGAGCCTGCCGATCAATGCGACGGTCTGGACCAGGACTGGTTCCGGGAAGGGCGCTCAGGTACCAGGGGTGACCTGCCCCGTGGGAGCCGGATACCGACGGCACGTAGGGCGATGGCACGGAAGGCGAAGTTCCCCAAGGCCCATCACCAAGATCACCGATGGGCCGAGGTCTCGCGCCGCAGGACTGGCCATGGCAGACAAGCTGATCGAGTCCACCCAAGCCCGCTGGCGCGCCGTCAACGCACCCCATCTCGTCACTCTCGCCCACTAGCGATCATGGTCCGGCCTAATTCTCGTTGGTAACGGGCTGCGTCAGCCCGCAGGTCTGCCGGATCTCGTCGTGCTGTTCGTGCTGGATGGAGCAGCAAGGAACGATCTGTGGTCTCGGCGTGGAATGATCGGCGCGTCGCGGCCAGTTCCTGCTGTCGCGCTGGTCTCGGAGTCGGTGATTGCCTTCTCCTCGTGGTACTCCTGTTCCACATTGACAGTCCACACATCGTGCTCGGTGCCGTCGAGGATGTTCCCCACGGTGAGCATCGCGGTCAGCATCGAATGGTCGGCGTTGTTGTAACGGTGCATGCCGTTGCGGCCGACGGGATGCACGTTGGGGACGTTCTTCTCCAGCCAGTCCCTCATGATCTCAACGTTGCGCCAGTAGTACTGGTCGTAGGTCGGGAAT
>NZ_CDWRCL010000034.1:20642-25270 GCF_977927575.1 Frankia sp. CcCS3 | reverse complement strand
GCGCGAGCACTGGCCGAACGTACCGAGAATCGCGCTGACCGCCACCGCGACCCCGCGGACGCACGACGACATCGCCACCGAGCTCGGCCTGGAGAACGCCCGCCACTTCGTAGCCGACTTCGACCGTCCGAACATCCAGTACCGCATCGTGCCGAAGAAGGAGCCGAAGGCGCAGCTGTTGGAGCTGCTACACACCGAGCACGCCGCGGATGCGGGAATCGTCTACTGCCTGTCCCGGTCCTCCACCGAGAAGATCGCCGACTTCCTGGTGGCGAACGGGATCACGGCGCTGCCCTACCACGCCGGGCTCGACGCGCGCGCCAGAGCCGAGCACCAAGCACGCTTCCTGCGCGAGGACGGCATCATCATGGTCGCGACCATCGCCTTCGGCATGGGCATCGACAAACCAGACGTACGCTTCGTCGCCCATCTCGACCTGCCCAAGTCGATCGAGAGCTACTACCAGGAGACCGGGCGCGCCGGGCGGGACGGGCTGCCCTCGACCGCGTGGCTGGCCTACGGTCTCCAGGACGTCGTGCAGCTGCGCAAGCTCATCGACACGTCCCCGGGCGACCCCGCGCACCGCCGGCAGCAGAGCAGACACCTCGACGACATGCTCGCGCTGTGCGAGACGGTCGAGTGCCGCCGCATCGGGCTGCTCGCCTACTTCGGGCAGCGTGACACCGCCCCGTGCGGCAACTGCGACACCTGTCTGGCACCCCCGCAGTCCTGGGACGCCACGATCGCCGCCCAGAAGTTGCTGTCGGCCGTGCTGCGACTGCAGCGGGAGCGCCGCCAGAAGTTCGGCGCGGGCCACCTCATCGACATCCTGCTGGGCAGGAGGACGCCCAAGGTGACCCAGCACAGTCACGACACCCTGACGGTCTTCGGTATCGGCACGGAGCTCGGCGAGCCCGAGTGGCGCGGCGTGGTGCGCCAACTCCTCGTGCAGGGACTGCTGGCCGTCGAGAGCCGGTACGGCACCCTGGTGCTCACCGACGCGAGTGCCGACGTGCTGCGCGGACAGCGCGCGGTCCCGATGCGGCGCGAGCCGGAGCGCGCCCCCACCACTACAGCCACGACCGCGGCCACCACGACCGCGGCCAGGACCATGAAGACCCGCCACGCCGCACCGGCGGCCGACCTGTCGGCGGAGGCAATGCCGGTGTTCGAGCGACTGCGCGCCTGGCGCGCCGACGTCGCGAAGGAGCAGGGCGTCCCCGCATATGTGATCTTCCATGACGCCACCCTGCGCGAGATCGCGGTGCGCGTGCCGGCCACCCTGGCCGAACTCGCCACCGTGAGCGGCGTCGGTGAGAACAAACTCGCCAAGTACGGGCAGCAGATCCTCGACCTCCTCGCCGAGTGAACCAGGCTCCCGCCCACCCACCGGAGACATCTTCTCAGGAGAGCGGTACCGCACCGCTGGAGTGATCGGTGAGGGGGACACACGTCCCGCGAACAGCCTTGCCTGTGCTGACCTTCTCCACTGGCGGGCCGATCGTCAACCCGAAGACCAACCCGACCGGCCCATGAAGGACCCCGGTTAGGATCACACCTCACGCTGGAGGAAATATATAGATTTGTAAGGACCGGTGAATCTTGGCATGAGGCCGGACCGCTGTGATGGTTGTTGACCGGGCTCGGCTGGCCGCCGCACTGCCCGGCTACGAGCTGGGCGACCAGCTGGGCGCGGGCGGATTCGGGCTGGTGCTGGCGGGCTGGCATCGCGGCCTGCAGCGCGATGTCGCGGTCAAGGTCCTGCATGCGGGGCACGGCCGGGCGGCGGCCGGGTTCGCCGCCGAGGCGCGGATCCTCGCCAGCCTGGATCATCCGCACGTGGTCCGAGTCTACGACTACGTCAAGACGGGCGATCTGCACCTGCTCGTCATGGAGATGCTCGGCGGGGGAACCCTGACCCGGCGCCGGGCCGACATGGGCCCACAGACGGCCTGCGCGGTGGGACTCGCGGTGGCCTCGGCCCTGGCCTGCACCCACGGCAAAGGGGTGCTGCACCGCGACATCAAGCCCGACAATATTCTTTTCGACACTACCGACCTGCTGAAAGTCGTCGACTTCGGGGTCGCGAAATTCGTCGGCGAGTCGGGGGCCATCGCGAGTGCGGTGATCGGAACACCGCCGTATATGGCCCCCGAACAGATCATGGGCGGCCGCTTGGAGCCGGCCACCGACCTGTACGCCCTCGGGATGGTGCTCTACCAGCTACTGGCCGGCGTGGCACCGTTCGACCCGGACCTGCCCGCGCATGTCCTGCGCCAGCACCACCTCGAACGCGTCCCCCTACTGCCGGCCGGGGTGCCCGCGCCGCTGGGGGCGGTGGTCCTGTGGACGCTGGCCAAGAACCCGGCGGACCGTCCACCGTCCGCGCACGTCTTCGCGTGCCAACTCGCCGAAGCTGCCGCTGGCGTGTACGGCCCGGACTGGATCGCCCGGTCGGGTATCCCGCTGCGGCTCGACGACGACATCCGCACCGCCATCGGGCAGCCGCCCGCGTCCGTCCAGCCGGCGCCACGGCCGTCTCCCACCGGCGCGTCCTCGGCGCCATCGGTGCCTTTCATGTCATCGGCGTTTTCCGGGGCATCGGTGCCTTCGGCGGGTGGCACACCACCGGCCGAGGTGGCCGACGGGAACATCGCCGGCCGGCGGCGCCCCGCGTCGTCGCATCCTCGGCGCGGCGCGCCGCCGCGCCGCCATCACCGTCGCCGTCGTGGGGCTGCTGCTCGCTGTCGCCGGCACCGTCCTGATCGTCACCGCTCCTCTCGGTGGGCGCGAGACCGGTGCCCGCCAGCTCGGTCGTCCCCTGACCGGCCACACCGGTTGGGTGACCTCGGCAGTGTTCTCCCCGGACGGACACACCCTGGCCAGCAGCGGTAGGGACGGCACGGTGCGGCTGTGGGACGTGACCGACCGCTCCCACCCCCGCCTGGCCGGGTCCCTGAGCGGCCCCGCTTCCGTGTTCTCGGTAGCGATCTCCCCCGATGTGCGCATCCTGGCCACCGGCGGGATGGACGACTTGATCCGGCTGTGGGACATGACCGACCCGGCCACCCCACGCCCGCTCGAGCCGCCCCTGACCGGCCACGCCAACACCGTGTGGGCGTTGGCTTTCTCGCCGGGCGGCCGCACCCTGGCCAGCGGCAGCCTCGACGGCACGGTGCGGCTGTGGGGGCTGCGGGATGCGGCCCACCGCTTCCACCCGCGCCTCCTCGGCGAGCCGCTGACTGGCCACGCCGACTGGGTGTTATCGGTGAGCTACTCTCCGGACGGCCGCACCCTCGCCAGCGGCAGCAAGGACGGCACGGTCCGGCTGTGGGCGCTGCCCTCGCCATGAACGCTGTTTAGGGGCATGTGGCGGCTCTGACCGGAGTTACGCCGCACTGACGATGATCACGTTAGCCAGGTCCCCGAGGGGGCGCGGATGCTGCCCGTTCGTTCCGATCAACAGTGGGGAAGGGTGACTCGCGGACCGGTGCCCCGCCGCCATTGGTAGGGCACCGGACAGGACCATCGGCCGTGTGGGAGCCGCTCCGGCCATTCGATGATGGCCATGAGCGGCGCGACACGAGCACCGCCGTGCGAATGGGGACGGGATGGCGACGCTGCCGGTGGGGCGCTAGGGGACGTGGGGACGTGGGGTCATCGCTGATCTTCTTCTACCCAAGGTGGGCGCTATGCGTGAATACTGCGACTGTCAGTCGTTGCCGGCGATCGCGGACCTGATCAGAGAACATGACCAGGTCATCGATCTCATCGCCGACACGCACGAGGCGTATCGGCAGGGTGATGTCGAGGCGATGGCGGCACTCTGTGAGCAGATGTCGGCGGTTCTCCATCCACAGACGGTGGTGGAGGAGCAGGGCCTGTTCCCCGCGATGGCACTCGAGTTCCCCGAACAGATCGCGATCCTGCAGAGCGAGCACCGCCGGATCGAGGCTGTGCTCGCCGGGGCGACCGACGGCACCGCCCGGGTCGATCCCGCTTGGCCGACACGCGTCATCGAGGCGCTGAGCCTGCTACGCAGGCACATCGCGAAGGAACAGGACGGCGTGTTCCATGCCGCCGTCTCGATTCTCAGCAACGAACAATGGAACCGTCTCGGCGAGATCCGCCAGGCGCTGAAGCTCGTAAGTTCCTGAAACCTCGTGCGATGACCGACTCCCTCGCCGGGACGGCCGGCTCCAGGCATCAGATCAGGCTCCGGGCATCGGCCGTTGCGGCGGGGTCGGGCCGGGATCGCTCCCGGGCACACCGGTACGGGACGTGGCGGTACCGGATATGGCGGTACCGGACGTCGCTGTACCGGACGTGGCGATACCAGATGTGGCTCTACCGGACGTCGTTGCGCCGGACCCGCAGATAGGCCTGATAATCGGCCGCCCACTTCCGGTGGGCGGCCGCCTGCCACTGCCGCAACGCCGGCAGGCCCATCGCCGCCCGGGCCGGGTTGAGGCGCCCCGGAGTTTCCGGACAGGGGATCCACCAGGATTCTCACCGGAAAGGAACGGGATCGAGTGCCAGGAAAACAGGCACGCCGCTGGACGGTTCGTGCCGCGGTCCCGCCGACACCACGCCTACTTCCGTTCCTAACTATGGGTTGCCGGCACTAT
>NZ_CDWRCL010000034.1:0-20448 GCF_977927575.1 Frankia sp. CcCS3 | reverse complement strand
TTGCCGGCACTGTGGGTTGCCGGGACATGCCGACCAGATACCGCAACCTCGTATTTCATTCAGCCTTAACATTCTGGCTGCGTGTTGTCTCCTGTGCTCTGCGTGGGCAGCTGCCAGCCTGTCGGCTGGTCCGGAACGATCGGTATGGGAGGCTGAACGTGGTTCAGATCGACAGGCGCGCACTACTGAGCAGGGGTGCGACGGCCGTGGGCGGGGCGGTAGTGGCGTCGGCTCTGCTACCGGCCCTGGAGAACGCGGCCCTGGCCGCGCCGCCCCCGCCCACCGGCGGGCCCTACACCGGCGGCTACGGTCCGCTCAGCCCGCTGGCTCCCGTCAACGAGCCGGGCGGCACCAAGTACCTCGCGCTGCCGGCCGGATTCAGCTACGTGGCGCTGGCCAAGACCGGCACGCCGCTGGTGAGTGACCCGAACACCCCGAACCCGGTCAACCTCGACGGCATGGGTGCGTTCGGGCTGGCCGGAGGACGGGTGCGACTGATCCGTAACAGCGAGGACCGGTCCCCGGCCGGGTCGGGCTCGGTCAAGGGCCCGGACGGTACGAAGTACGACCCGAAGGCCTTCGGCGGGGTCACGGTTCTCGACTTCGACCCGAAGACCCGCACGATCGTCAACGACTACATCGGCCTGAACGGGACCACGGTCAACTGCGCCGGCGGCCAGGCCTACCGGTACAAGGGCTGGATCACCTGCGAGGAGACTGTCGTCGGCCCGGCGAACGGCTTCGACAAGAAGCACGGCTACGTCTTCCTGGTCCCGGCGGGCGCGGGCACGACCGTCCCATCGGTGCCGCTGACCGCGTTGGGCCGCTTCTCCCACGAGGCGGTCGCGGTCGACCAGCGCATCGGTGTGGTGTACCTGACCGAGGACTCCGGCTCCGGCCGCGGCTCGGGATTCTACCGGTTCATCCCCAAAGACCCGGACAAGTTGGAGAAGGGCGGGCTGCTGCAGATTCTGGCGGTCACGGGCAGGCCGCAGGTCGACCTGCGGGAAGGGCAGCGGCGCGGGGTGTGGCTGCCGGTAGAGTGGGTCGACATCGACAACCCCGACCCGGACCCGATCGTCGAGGCCGAGAAACCGAACCCGACCAGTGTGTTCGCGCAGGGCTGGGCCGGCGGCGCGGCGAAGTTCAACCGGCTGGAAGGCATCTGGGCAGCAGATTATTCGATCTTCTTCGCCTCCACCAGCGGCGGGGACGTCAAGAACGGCGACGTCAACTCCGACGGTTTCGCGGAAGGCTACGGCCAGATCTGGCAGTACCAGCCCGCCGCAGGACGGGGCCGCCGCACCAGCGGGAGTCACACCGACGCCGGCCGGCTGCGCCTGGTGTTCGAATCACCCGGCGGATCCGTCCTCGACTCACCCGACAACATCACGATAACTCCACAGGGCAGCCTGTTGCTGTGCGAGGACGACGCCGGCGGTAAAGACGGCGACACCCACCCCCTCGCCCCTGGCATCACCGACGTCAACCGGCTGATCGGCCTCACCCAGGACGGGAAGGCCTTCGAGTTCGCGGTGAACTGCTTCAGCGACTCCGAATGGGCCGGCGCCTGCTTCAGCCCGGACGGCCAGACACTGTTCGCGAACGTCTTCGGCGCCTCCGAGGTGGGCAGCGGTTTCACCGCGGCCATCACCGGACCGTGGCGCCGCGGCGTCCTGTAACACGGCGGTCAGGAGCGCGGACCGCGGCACGGTGCGAGCCGTCGGCGGTGTCGTCTCCCGGGGAGAGCAGCGCCTGGCGTGGCGCCCCGGGGGACGGCACCGGGCCATGGCTTCTCATCGCCGCGATGTGAGCTGGATTCGCGTCCCATGCGAGCGCAGTCGTGCGACATCTCACACTGACTTTCGCCATCCCGAGCATCGGGTGACCATGTGACACATCACATCGAGGTCGTGGACGGTTCCCATCGGCGGCCCGATGCCGCCGCCTAGCGGCGGAGAGGAGTCACATGGTTGCGACGGAAACCTGGTCCATCAGCGAGCTGATCGATACGGTTCGTTATCCTCTCACCGAACCTTCGAGCCGCGCCTGGCGGGACATCGTCTCGTGGGCCCGGGAAGAACTGCGCACTCGCGGGTGCTGTGTCCTCCCGGGATTCGTCCGGCCCACCGCGTTCGCACAGGAGTGCGCCACCGTCGCTCCGCTCGCGTATGATGAGGTCGAGACGGTCAACGCCTACAACATCGCGGTCGACTCGTCGTTGCCGGCCGATCATCCGGGCCGGTTCACGATGCGGCGAGGGAATGCCTTCGTCGCCCGCGACCAGATTCCCACCGAATTCGCCGTCCACCGGCTCTACACCAGCGAGCTCTTCCAGCATTTCATCGCCGGCTGCTTCGACCTGCCGAGAGTCCACGAACTCGCCGACCCGCTGGCCGGGCTGTGCCTCAACGTCATCGCCCCCGGGCTGGAGCACCCCTGGCACTTCGACACGAACGAATTCGCGGTGAGCCTGCTCACGCAGGCGCCGCGGGCCGGGGGCGACTTCGAGTACTGCCCGAACATCAGGTCCGCGCAGGCGGAGAACTTCGCCGGCGTGCGGGCCGTGCTGGCGGGCGAGGGCGGCCATCTGGTCCGGCGTCTCACCGTCCGGCCTGGTGATCTCCAGCTTTTCCTGGGCCGCTATTCGATGCACCGGGTGAGCCCGGTCGAGGGCGACACGGCCCGGCATTCCGCAATCTTCGCCTACACCGGGCACCCCGAGGTCGTCGGCAGTGTCGCGCGCACGAAGCAGCTCTTCGGCCGGGTCCTCCCGCGGCACCTGGCTGCGGAGAAGAGCGCGGTCCGCGTCGACCAACTGCTGGACTAGCTGGACCAGAATGCGGTCGGCAAGCTGCGTCAGCACCGGCCCATCTGCCCCGACCGCCCGTCACAAGGAGCGCCAGACGCGTGTATTCCGACGACAGCAGATATTCTGCCGAGACCATCGACTCCGACGGAACCACGAATTCCTCCGAGGCCGCGTACTCCACCGGGACGACGCGGTTCGACGACAGCGGGAAGATCTCGCTCGACCACATCTACACGCAGCCCGACCCACACGCCTACTTCAGTACCCTGCGGAAACTCGACTACTGTATCCCGCAGCTCGCCAAACCGTACTTCAGCCAGCTCATCCGGGAATTCCGGATGGTTCGGGGACGACCGCCGACGGTCCTGGACGTGGGCTGCTCCTACGGGATCAACGCCGCGCTGCTCCGCTGTGACGTGACGTTGGACGACTTGCACGAGGGCTACGCACCGCCCGGGACGCGGCCGACCCGGGACCTGCTGCTCGCCCGTGACCGCGAGCTCGTCCGGTCCCGCGACGGGCTGGAGGCGAGCCAGTTCCTCGGCCTGGACAGCTCGGGGCCGGCCCTCTCCTACGCGCTCGCGGCCGGGTTCCTCGATGCCGCCGTGCACGCCAACCTGGAGGACCGTGACCCGACCGACGCCGAACGGGAGCGGCTCGCCGGAACGGACATCGTCGTCTCGACGGGCTGCCTCGGGTACGTCACCGAGCGAACCATCGCCCGGGTGGCCCGCGCGGCCGGTGAGCGCAGGCCGTGGATGGCCCACTTCGTGCTGCGGATGTTCCCGTTCGAACCGGTCGAGGCGACGCTCACGAGGCTCGGGTATGAGACCGTGCACGTCGACCGCGTCTTCCGGCAGCGGCGCTTCGCCTCCGCCGAGGAGCAGTCGCTCGTGCTCGACACGCTGTCCACCGTCGGCGTCGATCCACGGGGGCTGGAGGCCGAGGGCTGGCTGTACGCCCAACTGCACATCTCCCGGCCGCGCGGGGTGACCAGTCCCTCGACCACTCACCCCGCCTCCGGCCGGCGACCGGCGGCGACACCCACCCGGCCGGTTCCGCCGGGATAACGGGCGACCGGTGCCGGCGGTGCCCCCCCGTACGGCTGGTAGGTCGAGGGCGACCCGGCCATCATACGAGTCGGATGAACCGTACGAGCCGAATGTCCGATGGAACGCCCGCCACCCATGGAAGCTCGGCGACCATGGACCCAACGCAGCCCGTGGCGTTCACCATGGCCGTGTCCCCGAGACGAGTTCCCCGAGACAACCCGAGGCCCAGCATGAATGCGATCAGTAGCTCCCAGCGGTCCACCGGAACCTTCGCGAACGACGATCTGCTGCCCCGGGTGCCGTTGCCCACGCTGGCGGAGAGCTGCGAGCGTTTCCTTGCCTGGTCCGCGCCGCTGCTGACCCCGGCCGAGCGGGCGACGACCGAGGCGGCCGTCGCGGCCTTCCAGGCACCGGGCGGCCCCGGCCCCACCCTGCATGCGGCGCTGGATCGCTACGAAGCCACCGAGGGCATACACAGCTGGCTGGACGGCTTCTGGGACTCCCGCTACCTCGGCCGGCGCGACCGCATCGCGCTCAACGCGAACTACATCTTCCTGTTCAAGGACGCCGAGGGTCTGTCCGCCGAGCAGCCGCAGGTGGAGCGGGCCGCCGGGCTCGTGGCGGCAGCCGTCGACTACAAGCTGCGCCTCGACGACGAGCGGGTCGAGCCGGTCGTCCAGCGCGGCCAGACGCTGTCGATGGCGCAGAACACGTTCCTGTTCTCCACGACCCGGATCCCGGGAGCGGCCCAGGACACCGTGCGCACCCCGTACAGCGAGCGGTGGCCCGGGCCGTCCCAGGCCCGCCACATCGTCGTTTTCCACCGGGGAAACATCGTCCGGCTGGACGTCGTCGGGCCGGACGGTCACCCGTACACCCTGGACGACCTCGCGGCGGGCCTGCGCGCCGTGGTGAAGGCCGCCGCGTCGCGGGTTCCGGCGGACGCCGCCGTCGGCCAGCTCACCACCAAGGCCCGGGCCGACTGGGCCGCGAGCCGCCAGGCGCTGCTCACTCTGGACCCCGCCAACGCGGCCGCGCTCGACACGATCGAGACCGCGCTGTTCGCCCTGTGCCTGGAAGACCTCACCCCCGAGGACAACCTGGCCGCGTGTGACCACCTGCTCCACGGCGACAGCGCCAACCGGTGGTTCGACAAGGCGGTGTCACTGATCGTTTTCGCCGACGGCCGGGCGGGCATCAACGTCGAGCACTGTGGGCTGGACGGGACGACGATCCTCAGCTTCGTCGACGACCTGCTGGGTACCTCGCCCGCGGAGCATTCGGCGAGCTCTGGCGCCCGGCCTCAGGGGCTACCCGTCATCGAGCCCGTCGAGTTCGTCCTCGACGCCAGCCTGCGGGCGGACGTAGCCGCCGCCGGCGCGTCGTTCGCGGAGTTCGCCGCGGCGACCGCCTCAACGGTGCTGTCCTTCACCGACTTCGGGCAGAACCGGGCCAAGGCACTGAAGACGTCGCCGGACGCGTTCGTGCAGCTCGCCTACCAGCTGGCGCGCAGCCGGGCCAAGGGGCACATCGGCGCCACCTACGAATCGATCGCCACCCGGCACTGGCGGCGCGGCCGCACGGAGGCGATGCGGGTCGTCACTCCGGAGATCCAGCGGTTCGTGACGATGCTCAACGACCCGGGCACCGACACCGCCACCCGCCGGACCGCGTTCCGCGCCGCCGCCGACGCGCACGTGCGGCGCGCGAAGGACTGCCAGGCCGGGCGGGCCCCCGAGCAGCACCTGTGGGAGCTGCAGTTCATCGCCCGCCGCCAAGGCGCGCGGCTGGGGGTGACCGAACCGATCGCGCTCCACGAGACCCCGGGTTGGCTCAAGGCGCGCGACGACTACCTGAGCACCAGCTCCGCGCCGTCCACCAACGTCGAGTTCTTCGGCTTCGGGTCTACCAGCAGCCAGTGCATCGGCATCGCCTACGTGCTGCTGCCGGACCGGTTCAACCTCTACCTGAGTACGCCGCGCGCAGTCGCGGACGGGATGTACGCGTTCGCCGGCCAGCTCCAGCAGGTCGTCACCGAGCTGCAGGACCTGCTCGCCATCGACGAGACGGGCGACGGGCTGTTCCAGACGGGCTATTCCAGGTAGTCGCGCAGCGCCTGTGAACGCGAGGGATGACGCAACTTCGCCAGGGTCTTCGACTCGATCTGCCGGATCCGCTCCCGGGTCACCCCGAACTCACGGCCGACCTCCTCCAGGGTTCGGCAACGACCGTCGACCAGGCCGAACCGCAGCTGGATGACCTTCCTCTCCCGGTCGGTCAGCGCCGTCAACACAGAGCGAATCTGCTCCCCGAGGACGCTGGCGACGGCTGCCTCGACGGGCTCGACCGCTCCGGTGTCCTCGATGAGATCGCCGAACTGCCCGTCGGACTCCTCCCCGATCGAAGCCTCCAGCGATATCGGCTCACGGGCGATTCCGACGAGTTCCTCGATCCTGTCCACGGAGAGGTCCATGGCGACGGCGATCTCCTCCACGGTCGGCTCGCGGCCGAGCTCGGTGAGCAGCTGCCTGCGCATGCGGACCATCTGGTTGACCCGCTCGACCACGTGCACCGGGAGGCGAATCGTCCGCGCCTGATCGGCGAGGGCACGGGTGATCGCCTGACGCACCCACCACGTGGCATAGGTGGAGAACTTGTAGCCCTTCGTGTAGTCGAACTTCTCGACCGCCCGGATGAGACCGAGATTGCCCTCCTGAATGATGTCCAGGAAGAGCATGCCCCGCCCCACGTAGCGTTTGGCGATCGAGACGACGAGCCGCAGGTTGGCTTCGAGCAGCATCTGGTTGGCGAGCCGACCGTCCCGCTCGACCGCCTCCAGCTCGCGGCAGAGCTGCGGCGACGTCACGACCGAGGGGGACGCCAGCTTCTGAGCGGCGAACAGGCCGGCCTCGATCCGCTTGGCGAGGTCGATCTCCCCCTCGGCGGTGAGCAACCGGGCCCTGCCGATCTGACCGAGGTACATCCGCACTGGATCGTGCAGCGGTGCGGACGCCACCCTGCCCGCCTCAGGGGTGCCGATGCCGCGGTCCGTCAGCTCCATCGGGGGGCTCTCACCATGGTGTCGAACCCAGTCTCATTGTCGAACCTAACCTCATTGCCGAACCTAACCTCAATGATGATGCGGCCCATGCCCCGCTCCTGCCTTGTCCAGGCGTCTGCGAGCGCAGCCACCGACATCAAGGATGCCCTGACCCGGCCGGCAGCCGGTGTCCCGGAAGCGGATCGGATGGCGCACCCACACCTCACTGGATCCGCCACCGGGTACCGCCCTGCCGGGGTGACCGACGTAACAAGGGGATCAGACCGAGGCCCGACTGCTAAACTTGCGGACCATCAGCCTGGCTGCGGAAGATCGCGGACGTAGGCGAGCGAACCGTCTACGGGGCAGGCACATGCCGGAGAATCGCGATCTCATTGCCCGTTTCATGCACCCGCGATCCGGTCCGGTCAACCACCGTTGCCGGGTCCGGTCGGACCAGATCCACCCGAGCGGCCCTAGCCGAGTGTCCCGATCCCATAGAGCTACCATCCTGCTAGCACCCTGGCCGGCTGACACCCTGGTCAGAAGCGACGCGGTGGGCTCGATCGTCGCCCTGCGCGGAAGCGGCGGCATCGCTCGACCGTCCGGCGGCCGGCGCGGGGAGCCGGGGTCGGACCGATGCGGCACGGAGAGGACGGACGGCGGTGGATCAATGAGTCTGGCCACCAACCCCCAACAACAGACGATCATCGAGATTCTCCGCGATCCCTCCGCCGTCCGAGTACCACCCGGCGGAGGGTCGGGTGGGCTGCGGTGACCGGCCCGGAGACATCCGCGCCGGCCACGGCCCAGCACCACGAGTCGCCACGCCCCCGGACGGGACCCGCGCCGGAGGTCACCGCCGCCCTGCCGCCGCGACCGGAACAGTTCGACCGGGAGCGGACCCAGGTCATCCGCGGCCTGCGCGGCCGCCGGGTCCCGGCCGTGGAAGCCTTCGGGACGGCAGTGGACGGGCCGACCCCCGAGGGGCTGCTCCCCCTGTGGGGTCCCGCGACCGGCGAATGGCTCACTCCCCCGATCCGCTGCGGCGAGATCCACCGGGGGCGCGAGGCACCGGCAGTCCCGGATGGCGGGGAACCGGTTGACTACGGGCTGACCATCCTGGACGACGACGGCCCGGCCGGTGGTCACCACCGTGACGAGCGACCGACCCGGGGTTCCAGCCGCTCGCGGGCCATCTGGACACTCGTCGACCAGGTGCTCTCCAGCGGGACGAACGCCGCGATGTCCTTCGTCATCGCCCGCAGCGTCAGCAAATCCGAGTTCGGGGCCTTCGCCGTCGCCTTCGCGATCTTCTCCTTGATGATCGGGTTCTCGAAGGCCGCCGGCACCGCTCCGCTGGGGATGAAGTTCTCCGACGTGCCGCCACGGGTATTTCGGGTGGCCGGTGCGGCGGGGACCGGCACTGCCCTCGTAATCGGGCTGGTCTCCGGGGTCGTGACGCTCGCCGTCGGTGCGGCGATGGGCGGCTCGGTCGGCGCCTCGCTGGTGGCGATGGGACTGGTCTTTCCCACGCTGCTGCTCCAGGACGCCTGGCGGCAGGTCTTCTTCGCCGAGGGTCGCCCGGCCGCCGCCGCCGCCAACGACGGGATCTGGGCGATCGTCCAGTTCGCCGCCATCTACGCGCTGATCGTCCGCGACGTCTCCACCTCGTGGGCGATGCTGCTGGCCTGGGGTGGCGCCGCCGCGGTCGCCGCCATGCTGGGCGTCACGCAGGCCGGCTTCAAGCCGGCGCCGAGCCTCGTGCGCGAGTGGATCGCCGAACACCGCGACGTCAACGGGTACATGAGCGCCGAGTACCTCACCGTCCAGGGCGCCCAGCAGGCATCCACCCTGCTGCTCGGTACGCTGGACGCGATCGACCTGGTCGGCGCGCTGCGCGGGGTGCAGACCCTGCTCGGACCGACGACCATTCTCGCGGTCGGGATCGTGAGCTGGGCCATCCCCGAGTTCTCCCGCCGCAAGGACCTCTCGGCCGCGGCCCGGGTCCGCGCCGCCTACGCCCTGTCCGCGGTGATCGTCGCGGCCGGCGCCGCCTGGGGGACGCTCTTTCTCGTCCTGCCGACGAGCATCGGGCACTCGCTGCTCGGCGAGACCTGGGAGCAGACCCACGACCTGCTGGCGCTGTCCATCGTGCAGCAGGCGGGCTCCGCGGCGACGGTCGGACCGGCCTGCATGCTCTACGCGCTCGGCAAGGCCAAGCTCACCTTCCGCGCGAATGCGGTGCTCGCCCCCCAGCTTGTCGTCTATCCGATCGTCGGTCTGGAGATCGGCGGCGGCACCGGCGCGGTCTGCGGTTACATACTTGCCTTCTGGGTGACCGTCCCCAGCTGGTTCATCCTCGTCCGCCGGGCCGCGCGGGAGGTGGAACGGGACACGGCGATCGCCCTTTCCGGTGAGCCGGCCGGACCGGACGTACAGGGCCGAGTTCCGGAGCGCCCGACCGGGACCGGCAATGATGATGTTTCACGGTAACGTACAGGCTGTGCGCAATATGTTCGGCCGACCGCGTCGAGGCGGCGTCCGAGGCGTCGAGGCTACCGCGATGAGTGCTGCCGGGCCAGGGCCGGTAGGGGGGTTGCGATGATTCTGCGTATTCTTTATCGGTCGGTCGGTTCGGAAAACACGAAGAACCGGCCGGCCTTCTACAGCAAGATGCTTGCGTTGGCCTCTCTCCTCCGGGCCGTCGAGAACGTCGACATCCCGGTACGGATCGTCTTCGTCAATGACGGCCCGATGCCGGCGGAGCGTCTTGCCGTGATGACGTCCGCCGGCGAGGTGCAGTCGGTGCAGTGCGGCAGCAATCGCGCATCCTACCGGTACGTGCTGCGGATGCCGCGGGTCCGGCGCTGGCCGCCGGACGATCTGGTCTGGCTCGCCGAAGATGACTATTTGTACACGGAAAAATCGCTTTCCAGTCTCGTCGCGGCAGCGACCGCGCTCCCCGCGGTCGACTATTTCACCCTTTACAGCACGCTGCGATTCTCCTCGACCACCACCCGCCGCCGGCCAATGGTCCACCGGGACGGCGGCAGCCACTCCCACGCGCCGGTGCTCGACGGCGTGACCTGGGCCAGGGCCGCCGCCACGACCAGCACGTTCGGCCTGCGGGTCGGCACCCTGCTCGAGGACGAACTGCTGCTGCGCTCGATCCCGTTCGTCGGCGGCGCCTTCGACCGCGCGACCTGTCTTACCCTGCAGGGTTTCCAGCCCTTCCGGCTGGCCGAGCTGGGCGGGGAACCGCCTGCGTTCTCCCCGCAGCCCCCCGCCGTGCGGGTCGCTCGTCGGGTGGTGCTGAGCGGGCTGCGCACGACACTCAACGCCGTCGCCCTGGCGCGGCCCGAACGGCTGCGCCGCACGATGCTGGTGCCAGAGCCCTCCATGGCCACGCACATGGAGGTGGGTGAGGCGCTCGTTCCCGGTCACGACTGGGCGGCCGAGGCCGAGGCCGTGCAAGCATGGCTACGGGCCCGGCGGCCCGGCCCGGTGGAGACGCCGCTGCTCGGCGCCACGGCCACGGCCACGGCTTCGGGTACGCAGCGACCCTCCGCCGCGCACGGACCCTCCGCCGTATGAGACCGCGCCTGGCACCGCGAGGGTGGGGGTCTGCCGGCCGCCACACCGTCCGCGCCGCCCACCCGCGGTCACTCCCGCTGCCGCTGCTCCTCCTGCTGATCATCGGCCTGGTCGCCGGCGGGCTCAGCTCCTGCTCGGACAAACCCAAGCCGCCCCAGCCCCAGCCCGGCGGTGTGCACTGGGTCTCCGGCGCCAATGGCAACTTCCCCGCGGACGTCAATCTCTGGTCGGTCTTCACCGGCCGCAAGGTGGACCTGGCCGTCGTCTTCACGGATCGGCAGGACTGGACCAACCTGGTCTCGGCCGGCTGGCCGACGCAGGCCTTCACCCGGGACAAGTTCCCCGGCGGCCTGTCGGTCGCCCAGCCGATGTTCCCCAAGGACGGCGACGAGGCCACCTGCGCGACCGGCGCCTACGACAACTACTGGCGGCAGTTCGGCACCACGCTGACGACGTTCGGCCGCGGCGACGCCTTCGTCCGGCTCGGCTGGGAGTTCAACGGCGACTGGTTCTGGTGGTATCCACGCGACGTCGAGACCTGGAAGACCTGCTACCGCCGCACGGTCCTGGCGATCCGGTCGACCGCGCCGCACGTGCGGATCGACTGGAATATAACCGCACACCGGGATCACCTGCCGGTAAGCGGTCAGGACGTCTGGGACGCCTATCCCGGTGACGACTACATCGACGTGGTCAGCATCGACTCCTACGACTCCTATCCCGCCTCCGTCAGTAAGACGATCTGGGACCGGCAGTGTCATCTGCGATCCGGCCTGTGCACGGTGATCGCCTTCGCCCGCGCCCACGGCAAGAAGTTCGCCGTTCCGGAGTGGGGTCTGGTACGCACGACCGGCGGCGGTGGCGACAACCCCTACTACATCCAGAAGATGTACGAGACCTTCACCGCGAACGCCGACGCCCTGGCCTACGAGGCGTACTTCAACAACGCCGAGGAGGGGAACGTGGAATCCTCGCTGTACAGACCGGTACTGAACCCGAACGCGGCGGAACGCTATCTGGCGCTGTTCGGCGTCCGCTGACCGCGCTCGCCTACTCCTGCTGCGAAGCCGGCGGGCACCGCCCGCTTCGGCGTGCCCGGCCGGCGACAGCGGCAGGCCGGGCACGGGAGAACCATCAGGCCAGGGTGGCCTCAAGATCCTTGCGGATCTCCTCGAGGGTGACGGTCGGCTCGTACCGGCGGACCACTTTTCCGTCCGGGTCGACAAGGAACTTGGTGAAGTTCCACTTGATCTCGTCGGTGCCGATCGCTTCCGGCCGGGTCTTCTTGATGTGCTCGTAGAGGAAACCGGCATCGGGCCCGAAGTCACCGGGCGCCTCGGAACGCAGGTGGGTGTATAGCGAGGCCGCGTCGGGCCCGTTCACATCGATCTTGCTCAGGACCGGGAAGGTGACATCGAACTTCGTGGTGCAGAACTCCTGGATCTCGGCGTCGGTACCCGGCTCCTGTCCGCCGAACTAGTTGCACGGGAAGCCGAGGATCTCCAGGCCGCGGCCGTGCAGATCCCGGTACAGGGACTCCAGCCCCTCGTACTGCGGCGTCAGACCGCATTTGCTGGCAACGTTGACAATCAGCAACGTCTGGCCGGCGTAGTCGCCGAGCGAGCGGGAGGTTCCGTCCGCGGCATCGACGGTGAAGTCATGGACAGTCATGGACACCTGACTCTCGATGAGGGCGAGCTGGGACTTCGCGACCGGTCTCCGGCCGCCGAGCGACTTCGACGCTACCCCCCAGAAGTTTTTATGTCATCGAGTTGGTTGCATAACCCGTCAGCGACGCGAACCGGTGCCTCGCGACCGGGGCCCGGCACCGGGATGGCTGGCGCCCCCGGCCGGGGCCGGTCAGGGCCGACCGAGGTGTCTGCGATGCTCAGGGGATCCGGAACGGATACTCATGGGTCCCGCGACGGCCCCCCGAGACGACGAACAGGAACGTCAGAGATGACCATCGAACCCGAACTGTTGAAGATCCTCGCCTGCCCGGTCGACAAGGGACCGCTGGAGCTCGTCGACGGCTGGCTGGTCAACCCGCGTCTCGGCCATCGCTACGAGATCCGCGGGGACGTTCCGATCCTGCTCAGGCCGGATCACGTCGACCCGGCCGTGGCGCGCTCCTCGTCCTGATCCGGCCGAGGACCTCCCTCTGCCCGGGCTGAGCTTCTACCCGGGGCTGGGCTCCCGCCGGGTCTGGGACGGGCAGGAGAAAGGATCGGAAATCGGTCGGGGCCCGGGGAGAAGATCCCCGGGCCCCGACCGTCGGTGACGGGAGTCGGCTACTCCCGACCGAACTGCTCACGCAGCCGACGCAGCGCCTCTTCGTCGATCGCCGAGGAAGGCTGCTCGGACTGGGAGGTGTAGGAGGAAGGAGCCGCCGCGGCGGCGTCGGCCTCCTGCGCGGCCCGGATCTGGGCCTGGTGCGCCTCGAAGCGGGCCTGGGCCTCGGCGTATTGCCGCTCCCATTCCGCCTGCTGCTCCTCGTAACCTTCGAGCCATTCCCCGGTCTCGGGGTCGAAGCCTTCGGGGTAGACGTAGTTACCCTGCTCGTCGTACTTGGCTTCCATGCCGTACTGGCTCGGGTCGAACGCCTCGCCGTCGGCAGCCAGCCCTCCCGCCTCGTTCGCCTGCTTGAGCGACAGGCTGATGCGGCGGCGGTCGAGGTCGATGTCGATGACCTTCACCAGAATCTCGTCGCCGACGTTCACGACCTGCTCGGGGATCTCCACGTGCCGCTCGGCCAGCTCGGAGATGTGGACCAGACCCTCGATGCCCTCGTCCACCCGGACGAACGCACCGAACGGCACCAGCTTCGTGACCCGGCCCGGGACGACCTGACCGATCGCGTGGGTCCGGGCGAACTGACGCCACGGGTCTTCCTGCGTCGCCTTCAGCGACAGCGAGACCCGCTCGCGGTCCAGGTCGACGTCGAGGACCTCGACGGTGACCTCCTGGCCGACCTCGACCACCTCGGACGGGTGGTCGATGTGCTTCCAGGACAGCTCGGAGACGTGCACGAGGCCGTCCACACCGCCGAGGTCCACGAAGGCACCGAAGTTGACGATGGAGCTGACCACGCCCTTGCGGATCTGGCCCTTGGCCAGCTGGGCGAGGAACTCGGAACGGACTTCGCTCTGGGTCTGCTCGAGCCAGGCCCGCCGCGAGAGCACGACGTTGTTGCGGTTCTTGTCCAGCTCGATGATCTTGGCTTCAAGCTCGCGGCCCACGTAGGGCTGCAGATCGCGGACCCGGCGCATCTCCACGAGCGAAGCCGGCAGGAAGCCGCGCAGGCCGATGTCGAGGATGAGACCACCCTTGACGACCTCGATCACGGTGCCGGTGACGACGCCGTCCTCGTCCTTGAGCTTCTCGATCGTGCCCCAGGCGCGCTCGTACTGCGCACGCTTCTTGGACAGGATCAGGCGGCCTTCCTTGTCCTCCTTCTGGAGGACAAGGGCCTCGACGTGGTCGCCGACACTGACGACCTCGTGCGGGTCGACGTCGTGCTTGATCGACAGTTCCCGGGACGGGATCACACCCTCGGTCTTGTAGCCGATGTCGAGCAGCACCTCGTCGCGGTCGACCTTGACGATGACGCCGTCAACGATGTCGCCATCGTTGAAGAACTTGATCGTCTTGTCGACGGCCGCTAGGAAGTCTTCGGCCGAGCCGATGTCGTTGACCGCTACCTGTGGTGTGGTCGGGCTGGGCGAGATGGTCACGGTCTCCACGGGTCGTACGTCGGTGGTGCTCGTCAAGGGGTCGGCTCCGGCTAGGGGTGGTCGTCCGCGCGAGGGCCGGATCGAACCGCCGGGACCGAGGGACAGAAACAACGCCAAAAACGAAGAAACTGTCAGGAACGATAACGACGCTCGAGTGGATCCGCTCGGTCTGAGACCCACGGACCCTCGTGCACGTCCCCAAGTCTAGGGACGGGTGTCCAGGGTGGTCAACGGGCGCCCGCACCAAGACGCGCGCCGTCCGCCATCATCCTCACTCTGCGTAGAGTAATGACGTCCATATGTAGTTTTAGGTGGCGGCACGGCGCCGCGGTAGGCGGGACAACACCGTCCCGCGGATCGTCCCGGCACACGGGTGGGAACGTGTACGGACGGGACGTGACAGAGACGAACGGCGCAGATCGGTTGAAAAGCGGATAAATGGGTAAGTTCGTGGCGTCCGATTCCCGACACCCGCCGACGGCATGGCCTCGCGGCCCGACGCCCGGTCATTCCCGGGTCAGCGCCGACTCGCCGACCCCCCGCGCTCGGATCCCCCCCCCCCCGCTCGGGCCCCCCGCGCTCGGCCGGCTGTGCCCCGGGCTCACCGGGCTGCGGCGCGGGCTCCGGCCCGAGCCATTCCAAACCGTCGAACTCGACCCGGGGCCGCTTCCACCCGGCGCGCGGCGCCCGTCCATCCGGCACGCCGGGCAGGTCGGGATCGAGGGACCGGACCGGGGGGAACGGGTCTCGCACGTCCCGGTCCGTCATGTTCCGCAGCGGCATGATGCCTGACGCGAGTGGCACCGTCGGGCCATCGACGGGCTTCCCGATCACCTCGACCTCGCCCGGCGATCCGCCGGCCCCGCTCACGAGGCCGCCCTCCCCGCCCCTCGCCGCCCCTTCGAAGCGCCTCGCCACCCATCTGTCGACCCGCCGGGCCCACTCCCGGGAAAGGGTGATGCAGGGACGCTCGATCAAAAAGTGCGTCACGGTGGAGACCCCGACGGTCAGGGTAAGGACCACCAGGAGAAACGGCAGGTAGGGGATCTTCCACAGCCGCCAGCCACTGTGCTCCAGCACCAGGTCGATGACGGCCGAGTGCCACAGATAGATGCCGTACGAGATCGCTCCGAGGAAGGCCAGCGGACGGCTGGCCAGCAGCGGCCGCACCCAGCCGCGGTCGCTGCGGCCGAACACCGCCGGGAGCAGCAGGAAGAAGCCGAACAACCCGTAGCCCAGGTGCTTGCCTATGTCCTGGCTCCGCGTGGCTTCAAAGATCGGCACGAGCGGCAGGCCGAGATGCCTGCTCGACACCCAGTAGAAGAACGCGGCGATGCCCCAGCACACCGTGCCCGAGCCGGGCAGCTCGGCCCAGCGCGGCGACCTGCCCTGCCGGGAGTACCAGGCCGAGAGCACGGCGAGCAGCATGCCCATGGCGAACAGGTCCCACCAGACCGGCAGCCAGACGTTCCAGCCGTTCATCCAGGTCTGCGTGGACGGGATCACCAGATAATGGACGATCTTGGCTGCGGCGAACGTGACCGCGAGCGCGGCGAGTTCCACGCGTAACTGGGCGGCGGGCGGGCGGTCCCGCCGCCGCAGCAGCCACGCGTATACCGGTATCGCCAGGTAGAACGCCGCCTCGACGTCCAGGGTCCAGGCCTGGGTGAGGCCCTGGATCGCCCAGTGCTCCTGATAACCCTGGACGAAGAATGCCGTCTGGAACAGACCGGCCAGGCCGTGCACGCCGACCCGCTTACTGCTGACCACGGTCAGGGTGACGGCGAGCGCCACCCAGTACAGCGGGACGATCCGCATGAACCGCCGGACCAGGTAGCCGGCGGCGTCCGAGCCGCGGAGGCCGGCGAACCGGGCGGCGACGAACGGGCGGTAGAGCAGAAACCCCGAGATCAGGAAGAAGACCGCGACACCGATCTCACTCCGGGCGGTGTAGGGGCCCAGCCGGCTGCTGGTGGTGAAACCGGCGGGAAACGCGGTGTGCACGACGACCACGAGAATCGCCGCGATCGCGCGCAGGCCGTCGAAGCCGCCGAAGACGACCTTGGGTGGACGGACCGGCGCGGGAGTGCGCGGTTCGGGGATGGAAGCGGTGCCGGCCGGGCCGGCGGCTGCGCCGGAATCGGCTGCGGCCGTAAGAGAAAGGGCGGGTCCATTCACCGACCGAGCGCCCGGAGATCAGCAAGGTCCGGCACCCTGGCAACGTACCAGTCCGGTATACGCGACCACGTCGGCACCCCGAGCGAACCCCCCCTTTCTACCCGGCCGGCCGGTCCGCGAACCTACCGCGACACCCGAGTCACTACGCGACGCCCGAGCCACTGCGCGGCGGCCGTGATCGCGACGGCGGCGAGCAGCACGATCGCGGGCTCCGCGGCGGCCCGGAACCGGGTCGTCCCATAGATCGCGACCGAGGCGAGGCTCAGCGCGATCGGCACGGCGAGCAGTGGCAGCAGCACGACCCGGCGGCGGCGCAGCACCACGACCCCGGCGAGCGCCGCGATCTCCAACGGCCACAGCGTGACCATCCCGACCTTACTGAGGACCAGGGGGCGCAGCTCGATGGTGTCCAGCCGGGCCTGCTGCCAGGGACGGTAGACCCCCCATGTCCGACCAAGCCGCGCCGCGGCCACCCGGGGCAGGCTGCGCTCGTTGTGTTTGATGTAGTCGTACGCGGCCCGGCGGTAGAACACGTCCCGTTCGGAGCGTTCCTGGGGCGAGGGTGGCAACGCCAGGATGCAGTCGAACGACCACCAGCCGACGTACCGGCCGGAGTAGCTGGCCGGGCAGTGGGTGACCGCCAGGGTGGAGCCGAGCCCGGTGGACAGGTATTCCGGCTCACTGAACCGGGACAGGTTGTAGATCGTCCAGGGCGCGATCGTGAGCGCGCTCACCGCCGCCGCGACGGCCACCAGGGCGATCCGGCGCCGCCAGGCGAGTTCACGGGCCGTCGCGACGAGTGGCACCACCAGCACCACGGCGAGCAGCGCCAGTTCCGCTCGCGCGAGCATCACCGCCGCGAGGGCCACTCCGAGCCAGGCGGCGTCGGCGGCTCCCCGCCGGTCTCGGAACCGGTAGGCGGCAAGGGTGATCCACGCGCAGGTGAGGATCCCGGTCGTCTCCGACATCAACAGCGGGTCGTTGAGCCACATGCCCGGATAGACAGCGGCGATCCCGGCCGCCACCAGTCCGGTCACGGGGCCGGCGATCCGCCGCCCGGCGAGGGCGACGAGCACGATCGACAGCACGCCGAGCAGGCACAAGAACAGCTGGTGGGACAGGAAGCTGGTGAATCCGAGCACCGACGGCACGGCCAGCAGCACGCTGGTCAGCGGGGGGTGCTGGGCGTCGGGGACGTAGCGGCCGGACAGGGCGAGTTCGTAGGGGTCGGGCCAGCCCCGGCCGTCGGCGAAGAGGTTCGCCGCCTCGTGGTAGTAGTACGGGTCTCCCTGCACGACCGCCGGATGCAGCCAGTGGAACAGGTAGAACAGGCGGACGGCGAGACCGAGCAGCCCGATCGCGGCCAGCCACAGGTGCCAGCGCACGGGCCGCGCCCGCCCCAGCACCACGGAGAATCCCGACATCACGGGGAATCCCGGCGTGGGGTGGCCCGCGGGCACCGCCGGCGCCGGGGCCACCATCCGGGGGAGCCCCGCCGTGGTCTCAGACACACGCGGAAGGTACCAATGTCCCGATAGCGGCTCGACACCGCGTCCGCCGCGACAGCGGTGAGCACACCGTGCGTGCGTCCTCCCACGCCGCTGCGATTAGCCTTGCCTGTCGTATGTCCTGGCGAGGTCGCAGCCGACGCAACCCCCGGCGACGAGGAGGGAACGAGGCTGACCAGCAACGACGCCGACACCTTCCCGCTCGCCTCCGGTGGGCGCCACCGCCGGGTGGCACCCGGGCCGGAGCCCACCGACACCACCCCGATCAATACCCGCCTGGGCGGGACGCGACCGGCGCCCGGGGCCACCCGGAGACCGGCTGGACCTCCCCGCCGGTCTCCCGGGACGGCGACGGCGCCCGGGGCGAGAACCCGGGCCGGCACCCGGCCGCGGACCGGCACGCGCGAGGCGACGGGGCCGCAGCGGGTCGAGGAGGATCTCGACGCCACCGGGCCCGTGCTCGCGCCGCTCGGGCGCTCCCCCGCGCTCGACGGCCTGCGCGCGCTCGCGGTCACGGCCGTCATCGCGTATCACGCCGGCGTCTCCTGGATGCCCGGCGGCCTGCTCGGCGTCGACACCTTCTTCGTCCTCTCCGGGTTCCTCATCACCGGCCTACTGATCGCCGAGTACCGCTACAACCGGCGCATCGACCTTCGCACCTTCTGGATCCGCCGGTCTCGCCGCCTGATGCCGGCGCTGCTGCTGCTCCTGCTCGGGGTGGCGGCCTACGCCCGCTGGATCGCCTCCCCCGGCGACGTGGGAACCCTGCGGCTGGATGCGCTCTCCACGCTGCTCTATGTCGCAAACTGGCGTTTCGCGCTGTCCGACCAGAGCTACTTCGACCACTTCTCGGCTCCGTCGCCGCTGCTGCACACCTGGTCGCTGTCCGTTGAGGAGCAGTTCTACGTCCTGTGGCCGCTGATCGTTTACCTGCTGATGCGGCACAGCGCGAAGACTGTGGACCGCTGGCGCCGGCAACGCCAGAAGGCCCAGTCGCTCGCGCTCACGGTCGCGGTCCTCGGCGCCGAGGCCTCCGCCCTGGTGGGCCTCGCCCTGCTCGTGGTCGGGACGGACCCCTCCCGGATCTACTACGGCACCGACAGCCGCGCCCAGGCCCTGCTGGCCGGGGCCGCCCTCGCCGTCTGGCGGGCCCAGCGGACGACCCCGATCTCCGCCCGGGCCCGGTCGGTCATGTCGGTCGTCGGCTGTGTCGCCACGGCTGCGATGATCCTCATCTGGACAACGGTGAGCGGGGAGAGCCGCGGACTCTACGCCGGCGGCTTCCTCGGGGTCGCGATCATCGTGATGCTGCTGGTCGCCTCGCTCGTGGAGGCGCCCCGGGGCCCGGTGGCGAGGGTGCTGGCCACCGCCCCGCTGACCTTCGTCGGCCGCATCTCGTACGGCCTGTACCTGTGGCACTGGCCGATCTTCCTCACGCTGACGGCCACCCGCACCGGGACGAGCGGCCTGGTCCTGCTGGGGCTCCGCCTCGCCGCCACGCTGGCAATCACCCTGGCCTCATTCCACCTCGTGGAGAACCCGATCCGGCGGGGCAAAGTACGCTTCCCCGTCCCGCGGGTGACGGTGCCCGCCGCCCTGGGCGGAGTGCTCGCGGTGATCCTGCTGGCGACCGCCGGGACGTCGGCGTCGGTGCGCACTCCCGCGGACCTGGAGGCGTTGGCGCGGCAGGCGGCGACCTCCCCACAACCGGCCGTCGCTGTCAAGGCCGGCGGGAACGCCCCGATCAAGGTCCTGCTAGGCGGCGACTCGGTGGCTCTCACCCTGGGGTTCAGCGACTTCTCCTCGAGGGCCGCCCAGCAGGGTATGGAGATCCACGACTTCTCCAAGGTGGGGTGCGGCGTCGCCCGGGGGGTGCAGCGGCGCATCCTCGGCAGCGCCGGTCCCACCACCGACGGATGCGACCAGTGGCCGCAGCGGTTCGCCCAACGGGTGAACGAGGTCAACCCCGCGCTCGCGATCCTGCTGGTCGGTCGCTGGGAGATCACCGACCAGGTGCGGGACGGCCGGTGGACGCACATCGGCGATCCGGGGTTCGACGCCTACCTCGGCCGGGAACTCGACCTCGCCATCGACACACTCGGCGCCAAGGGTGCCAAGGTGGTGCTCCTGACGACCCCGGTGTTCAAGCCGACCGAGGCGCCGAACGGCGGCATCTACCCGGAGACGAAGGCCGAACGGGTGGTGCGGTTCAACGCGCTGCTGCGGGCCGCGGCGGCCCGCCATCCCGGCGTCACCGTGATCGACATCGCGTCGATTCTCACTCCGGGTGACAAGTACGTCGACGAACTGGACGGTGTCCGGCTACGCGACGACGACGGTGTGCACATCTCCAATGGCGGTGCCCGACGGATCGGTGCCGCGATCATTCCCCAGCTTCTCCGGATCGCCCGGGGACCAGCGGCCGCCGCACCCGCGCCGACCACGCCGACCACGGGAGCGGGACCCGGCTGACCCACCCGCTTTACCCGACGCTAACCTTCCGCCCAGTACCGGGCGGTCTACAGGA